>JAILCZ010000048.1 GCA_024689985.1 Bacteroidales bacterium
TCGTTCTTGTAGAACTCCTTCATCGTCATACTGTCCTTCGCCGTGGCGGCCACCGTCCTCGGTGTCATCACGTCGTAGGCCTTGATGTCTTCGAGCTTGATGATATTCTGGATGACCTTGTTCTCTCCCTTGTCGATCACTCCTTCCTCTTCTCCCATATTCGCCATCGCGGACACTTCTTCGCGGCTTACCGCAGCCTCTCCTTCTTCCTTGGCAACCACGCGGCTGATATATCGGATGAGGACTACGAACGGATACATCACATATACCAGGGCGTTGATTATCCTGGCGAGAAAGAGGAGTTTCTTCCAATGAGAGGTTCCTATCGTCTTGGGGATGATTTCCGCAAATACGAGGATAAGTATCGTCATCAGTGCGGACATAAATCCGAACCACTCGCTTCCGAAGATGAGGGTGGTCTGACGTCCGACACCAGCGGCACCGATGGTGTTGGCTATCGTATTGAGTGACAGGATGGCCGCAATCGGGTCATCTATATGTTCCTTTAATTTATTGAAAAGTATGGCATTCCTGTCCCCTTCGTCCTCCTTCATATTGATGTATGACATCGGAGTCGAATATAATACGGACTCCAGAAGGGAACATAAAAAAGAAACGGCCAGTGCGCCAAATAAAAATAGTATTAACAGTCCCATAGTAAACCAAAGACTAATTTAGCAAAAAATCAGCAATAGTACCATACTCAGCGATAGAACCATACTCAGCAATAGAACAATACTCAGCAATAGAACTATTTGGTTTGCTTGGATTGTAGTGATATCTCGTATAGACGAGGCCAGTTCTTTCCTGTAATGTAAATTTTCCCCGTCTTGTCATCCTTGGCGATGCCGTTCAGCACGTCCGTATCCATCCTCCTGAGCCTGTCAGGAAGAAGGCCAGTGCAGTCGACGGTAGCCTCAACGGCCCCGCTCTCAGGATCGATGATGACTATCATATCTGTAAGATAAACGTTCGCCCAGACCTTGCCGTCGATGTACTCCAGTTCGTTCAGGAGCCTCACCGGGCGGCCGTTCAGCTTGACCGTCACCGTCTTCGTCACCTTGAAGTCGGCGTCCATAAAGAAGAGGTTTGACGAGCCGTCGCTTGCGATAAGCTGCTTTCCGTCAGTCGTCAGTCCCCAACCCTCGCGCGGATAGGAATACGACTTGAGATATTTCAGAGTCGCAGCGTCATATACGAAGGCTATCCTTTCCTGCCAGGTAAGGATGAAGAGTTTTCCGTCGAGGACACAGGAGCCCTCGACGAAATATCTCTTGTCGAAATCCAGTTTTCTCAGGGCCTTTCCGGTATTGAGGTCCACCTTTCTGAACGTGGACTCGCCGTACTGCCCAGTACTCTCATACATCTGTCCGCCCAGGAAATAAAGGCCTTGCGTATAGGACGACCTGTCGTGAGGGTATTCCTTCACTACGTTCACTTTATATTTCCTGACGCCGTCTGTGCCGGCGCCATTCGCCCCCGCGCAGGAGAGCGGAAGAACGGCACATATGAGTATTATGAGTAATCTATGCATTATGATATTTTTTTGCTGCAGCCACGAAAGATACGAAAATTGGCTGAGGTTTTTCAGGGGTGCTCTTAAGTTCCGGATGGAACTGGGTACCGATGAAGAACGGATGTGAAGGAATCTCCACTATTTCCACGAGTCCCGTATCCGGATTCTTTCCTGATGCGTGCATTCCCGCAGCCTCGAAGGCTTCGAGGTACGAACCATTGAATTCATAGCGGTGGCGGTGACGCTCGGAAATGATCTCCGATCCGTAGATCTTGTATGCGAGAGAATTCTTGTCGAGCTTGCATTCGTATGCTCCTAGTCTCATAGTTCCTCCCTTTATAGTCGTGCTCTTCTGGTCTGCCATAAGGTCGATGACCGGGTTTGCCGAATGCATATTCACCTCGGCCGAGCAGGCATCCTTGAGTCCGAGGACATCACGGGCGAATTCCACGACGCACATCTGCATTCCGAGGCAGATTCCGAAGAACGGAACGTTGTGCTCCCTGGCATAGCGGATGGCAATGATCTTTCCTTCCAGTCCCCTCTCTCCGAATCCCGGGGCGACGAGGATTCCGTCCATCTGGCCGAGCGTTTCTTCAAGGTTGGATTCGTCAAGGAATTCGCTGTGCACGGTATGCACGTTGACCTTGCATTCATTGGCTGCACCTGCGTGCACGAAGGATTCGAGTATTGATTTGTATGCATCCTGAAGCTCGACATATTTTCCTACGAGGGCGATGTCAATCTCTGACTTCGGATTGTAGAGTTTGTCGAGGAAGGCCTTGAGCTGAGTGAAATCCGGCTCCGGCTTGCATTCCAGCTTGAGATGGTCAACGACCATCTTGTCGAGGCCCTCTGCCTGCATATTGAGAGGCACCTGGTAGATGCTCGGTGCATCTATGCTCTGGATTACGTGTCCTGGTTTTACGTTACAGAAAAGCGCAACCTTCTTTCGTATTTCCGGAGACAGGTTCATTTCTGTACGGCAGACGATGATGTCCGGATGAACTCCGGCCTGCTGAAGCATCTGCACTGAGTGCTGGGTCGGCTTGGTCTTGAGTTCTCCTGCGGCGCGAAGAAGAGGTACGAGCGTCAGGTGGATGCACATAAGGTCGTCCTCAGGCATTTCCCACTGCAGCTGACGTATTGATTCGAGGAATGGCTGTGACTCCATATCTCCGACGGTTCCACCGACCTCGGTGATGATTACGTCGAAGTTGCCGGTCTTTCCCAGCAGGAGCATCCTCCTCTTGATTTCATCCGTGATGTGAGGTATGATTTGAACAGTCTTTCCGAGATAGGCGCCCTCTCTTTCCTTCGTGATCACGGTGTGATAGATTTTTCCCGTCGTCACGTTGTTTGCCTTGCTCATATGGACTCCGAGGAATCTCTCGTAGTGTCCAAGGTCGAGGTCGGTCTCTGCTCCGTCGTCGGTCACATAGCACTCTCCGTGCTCATAAGGATTCAATGTTCCCGGATCGACATTGATATACGGATCGAATTTTTGGATTGTAACCCTCAGGCCGCGGGCTTGAAGAAGTTTGGCGAGAGATGCGGCAATAATGCCTTTGCCCAGAGATGAGGCAACGCCACCTGTAACGAAAACATACTTTGTGTTCATAATTTACCTTTTCTATACAGGACTGCAAAGTTAGGTATTCCGACACCAAACATTCAAATTTTTTTTCGTTTTTCTTTTAATTAAATTTGCAGCCTGAAATTTAGGCGGGACGATCTGCCGCGTCAGTCCCCGTGACTGATGAGGAAAGTCCGGACAGGAAAGGGCACCCAGCTGAGGAAAGCTCAGATAGGAGTAATCTTATCGTCGTCGTAACAGAAAATTACCGCTGCCTGGCAGCAAGGGTGAAAACGCGAGGCAAGAGCTCACGACGTATTGCAGCGATGCCGTACGGGTACGACACCTGGGCCTGCAAGACCAAATATACTGACAGTTGAGGGCTGCCCGCCTGATGTCAGGGGGTAGGTTGCGCAGATAAATGGCAGATTCAAAAACAGAAACCGGCTTACGGCCCCGCCTTTTTATTTTTTAAGATCAACGATCTTTTTTCGAGTTTTCTCATTTTTATTTTCCCCGAACTATTGTTCCGAAAACGTTTTTTATATATGTTTGTGGAACTAGAAATTTAAACACTGGCCATAGTCCGGTGTACTTAATAACACCAAAAACACAAAACCACTTTTAAATGCGCTATTTCGAAAGAAATATCGCATTTATTTTTTGTGCAAATTTGAAAAGTAGAGTAACTTTGTGACCGGTAACACAAAACGTAAACTTTCAATACTCAATTTAATGGGACAGACTAATAAAGGCAATGAATTTGACGTAATCATTGTCGGCGGAGGAATTACAGGTGCCGGAACAGCCAGGGATTGTGCCCTCCGCGGACTGAACGTCCTTCTGATTGAAAGGCACGACATCGCCACTGGAGCGACCGGACGTAACCACGGACTGCTTCACAGCGGCGCCCGCTACGCCGTCAAGGATAGCGAATCTGCCGAAGAATGTATCAAAGAAAACACCATCCTCAGAAAAATAGCAAGCAACTGCGTCGAAGACACCCAGGGTCTTTTCATAACCCTTCCGGAAGACGCTGACAGTGGCTACGGCCTGGATTACCAGAAGACTTTCATCGAGGCCTGCATCAAGGCTGGCATCAACGCAGAGGCTATCGACCCGAAGGATGCCATCAGAATGGAGCCTTCAGTAAACCCAAGGCTCATAGGTGCCGTAAAGGTTCCGGACGGATCCGTCGATCCGTTCCGCCTCTGTGCAGCCAACATCACCGATGCCAAGCTTCACGGCGCTAAGGTCCTCGTCTATACCGAGGTCACTGAGTTCATCAAGGAAAACGACACGATCCTCGGAGTGAAGGTCAGGGATTCCAAGACCGGAGAGACTGCTGAATACAGGGCTCCCGTCACCGTGAATGCCGCCGGCATCTGGGGTCACAATATAGCGGAGATGGCCGGAGTACACGTTGGTATGTATCCTGCAAAGGGTGCCCTCCTCGTTTTCGGTCACAGAGTCAACAATGTCGTAATCAACCGCTGCCGCAAATCAGCCGACGGCGACATCCTCGTTCCTGGTGACACCGTCTGCGTCATCGGTACCACTTCCACGAAGGTTCCTTTCGAGGAGTGCGACAATATGTATGTCACGAGGGATGAAGTGGAGCTCCTTCTCCGCGAAGGCTGCGCCCTCGCCCCTAGCCTTGCGACCACGCGCATCCTCCGTGCCTATGCCGGTGTGAGACCTCTCGTCGCATCAGACGACGACCCTACCGGACGAAGCATTTCACGAGGCATCGTCTGCCTCGACCACGAGACCCGTGACGGTCTTAAAGGCTTCATTACGATAACAGGTGGCAAGCTTATGACTTACAGACTTATGTCCGAGATCGCCACTGACGCCGTATGCAAGAAGCTCAATATTGCCAAGAAGTGCCAGACGGCCACGACTCCTATCATAGGTTCCGAGACCGGTGAAGCCAGGAAAGACACCCTCGAGAAGACCATCAAGAAGATCTGGTCCCTCCCGACCATCGGTCAGAAGGCTGCCGCAGGCAGATTCGGAACGAGGGCTGCCGACATCCCTTACGAGAGTGAGGAGGACAGAAGAGTTATCTGTGAATGTGAGCAGGTTACCCTCGGTGAAATAAAGTATGCCGTCAAGACCAACGCAATCACTTCTCTTGAAGACCTCCGTCGCAGGACGCGTATCGGTATGGGTACCTGCCAGGGTACCTTCTGTATCTACAAGGCGGCTGCGGCCCTTGCCGAAGCCCTCGGCACTCCTGAGAAGGCTGACATCATAGCCAAGGATTATCTCAATGAAAGATGGAAGGGTATGACTTCCGTCGGCTGGGGTGACACCCTCCGAGAAATGGAGTTTATGCAGAGAGTCTATAAGAGAGGTATTCCTGATTCTTACAAAAACATTCCTGACCCAACTAAAAAGTAAGAGCCAACTAAAAAGTAAGAGCCAACTAAAAAGTAAGAGTCAACTAAAAAGTAAGAGCTATGAATTTTGACGTTATTATAATTGGTGGAGGTCTGGCTGGTATGAAAGCCGCCGATATCCTCATTTCAAAAGGCAGGAAGGTCGCCGTCATAACGGAGGGCCATTCTATACATAATGTTTCTTACAAGGATTTCCAGAATGCCGGAGGCACCCTTCTTATGGGTGATTCAGTCGCTTCCGCCGATGTCAAGGACGGCAAGGTCCTCAGCATCACCACAGCAAACATTTCCGACATTCCGTTCACTGCCGACAATTTCATCCTTGCTACCGGCAAGTATTTCGGCGGCGGAATCAAGGCTGATATGAATCATATCTGGGAGCCTCTCTTCGGCTGCGACATAGAGTCTGACGAGGACAGGAATACCTGGTTTGACTGGGATTTTGACAAGAAGCAGAGATTCCTGGATTTCGGCGTCAAGGTTGACGACAAGGGCAGAGTCCTTTCCAAGGGCACTCCTTTTGAGAACCTCTACGCCTGCGGTGAGATTCTCGCCGGTCTTTCAGGAGTTGACGAAGACGCTGACAAGAAGATTGAGGCCAGCGCCGAAAGAGTTGCAGATATCATTGCAGATAATACAAGCGACAATACTAGCAACAATACTAGCGACAATACAAGCGACAATACAAACAATAATACAACCAAGTAGCCATGCAGGAAAAGAATTTAAGCAAATTTGATTTCGAACAGTGCCAGAAATGTGCGATCTGTACGAATGTTTGCCCTGTGATGGCAAACAACCCGAAATACGCCGGACCGAAGCAGTCCGGTCCAGACGAGAACCGATACCGTCTGAAGAACGGTCTGTTCTTCGACGATGCCCTCAAGTATTGTATGAACTGCAAGCGCTGCGAGGTCGCCTGTCCTTCAAATGTCAAGGTCGGCGATATGATCCAGGCTGCCAAGATTGAATTCGGTCACGGTCCCGGACTCAGGGAGCTTATCGTAGCAAATACTGACGCTATGGGCAAGCTCGCCACTCCTTTTGCTCCTATCGTGAATTTCGGCCTCAGTCTC
>JAILCZ010000068.1 GCA_024689985.1 Bacteroidales bacterium
CAGTCACATTCTGATAGCCATTTACAGGCCTTACCTGAAGCAGGTCCAGATGCAGGACATTGTCCTCCTTGACATCGGCGGCAAACTCAATCTCCACCTCTCCGGCAAGCTCGGTCCTGCAAATCTGCATAATCTCGTCCAAAGCCTTCGCAAGAGGGTAGCTGTTGTATCTGAGGATTGAATCATAGGTAACCAGTTTCATACCCTCACGGTCAATTCCAGGAATGATTCTGCCCTCGTGAATGTCAAAAGTAGAAGCCACGAGTTCAGGATGGTCAAAGGTCTTGAGAGCGTCCACAATCGGCAGAAGGGCGAAATTGATGCCCTCGTTACGGGAAATCTTGAATGCGCCAGGACGGAGATCCAGGGCGAACATACTCTTCTGGGTATCCCTCTGCGCAAGTTTAGGCTCGGAAAGCTGGAGAATCTTCTTTGGACGCTTAGGATTGAAGCGTAGAGTCTGTCCTCCGTCAACGACCATCTTGCCGAGACCGAAGGCAACGTTTACCACGCCGTCCATAGCCTTCTCACCTGAAATCGGATAGAAATTCACGCTGCGGGCCACACCAGACATCATAGGGTAGTAGAGACCGCCGTGGTCGGCACCGCAGATAGTCTGGATTACCACGCCCATCTTCTCTTCACTGAGGAGATTCTCGGTGCTCTGGATATAATTACGGCTGCCGTTGTAATAAACAGAAGCATAGACACTCTTGATAGCCTTGTCAAGCATACGGAGCATCTGGTCCTTATTCTCCACGGCAGGAATCATATAAGTCGAATAAACGCCGGCAAAAGGCTGCCAGTTGCTGTCCTCCAGCTTCGAGCTTGAACGGATGGCAAGAGGCACATTTACAGACTCCACGAAGACCCTGAGGTTCTCCACAAGTTTCTCCGGAAGACGGGATGCCACGAATTCAGAGAGCACCTCGTCATCGGAAAGCTCAGAATCAATGACATACTGCAGACCATTCTCTACGATGAACTCATCAAAGAAATCCGTTGCTATGACAACGGTCCTAGGAAGAGCGATCTTTATATCCTCAAACTTATCCGCAAGATTATACTTGGTAATCAGGCCGTTAAGGAAACCGAGACCTCTGGCCTTGCCACCGAGAGAGCCGGTGCCGAGTCTTGAGAACCACACATAAGGCTCATAAGTTTCCTCATTGAAATCAGCTATGATACCACAGCCGTTCACCTCGTGGAAAGCCCTGATGCTCTTGATGATATAATCCCTGGCTTCGGAAGGGATATTATGATGCTCCTGACGGAAACGGCTCGCGATGTTGAAAAGACCTCTTGCATAGAACCACTTCGAGAACATATTCCTCGAAGTAATATTGATCAGCACATCATCAGGGATGGATGCGACGATTTTCTCCACGCCCTTGAGATTCCTGGCCCTGGCAATCTCATTGCCCTTGGAATCCTTGAACACAAGGTCACCGAAACCGAATTCATCCTTCATATAATCCGCCAGCTGTATGAACAGAGTCCTGGAGTATTTCTTCAAGAAACCAACTCCAAGTTGCTTTGCCAGATTGGCTACGCTTCCCTGGGAAGACTGAAGAAGGACAGGCATATAAGGATCATACTCCTTGATTCTCCTCACAAGGTCAATACCGGCATCAAGCTTTTCAGATTCGTGCGGATCACCCTTGTGCATAATCATACCCACATCGGAAATGACTCCCAGAAGATTGCCCTTGTACTTTTCGAAATAATCGAGGGCATCCTGATAGCAGGTCGCAAGAAGAATCTTAGGACGAGCCCTTCTGCGGCCCTTCCTCTGGTCCTCATTGAGAGACTCATTGAGGAATTCTCCGGCCTGACCGAGCACAAGCTTGTACAGCTCAGGCAGATAGGTCGAATAATATCGTACGGAGTCTTCCGCCAGAAGGATAGCCTGACACCCGACTTCAAGCACATCGTGCTCTGCATTCACCCTGTCCTCGAACAGCTTCATAATTGCGAGGATAAGGTCCGCATTGCCGTGCCAGCTGAAGATGAAATCCAGTTCGCTCTCGTGCTGGAAAAGCTTGTGCCTGACAGTCTTGGAATAATGCATCAGGACGACGAAAGGCACGTCCGGAGCCTCCTTCTTCATCCTGGCGGACAGGTCGAAAATACCCTCGTCCTGCTCATTATACATACAGATGACAAGGTCTATGCCCCTGTCAGAGAAGACTATATCCGCAGCCTCGGCCGTGGTGCTGGCCCAGACGAACTTAGGGGTATTGGTAATTCCGAGGTCAATACATTCCTTGTAGATCTGAGTCTCGATCTGTCCGTCCTCCTTGAGGATGAAAGCATCGTAATTACTGCAGATCATCAGGATTTTCTTGATCCTGTACTTGAAAAAATCGTCGTATGAAATCGTTTCCATATTATCTCTGTTGTCTGCGGAACTCCGCAACCGTTATGGCCGTAGCAACGGCCGCATTCAAAGATTCGCTGCCCTGTCTGTCAGCAGGGAAAGGAGGAATGTAAAGTCTGTCCGTCACCCTGGCGGCAGTAGCGTCGCTGATGCCATTCGACTCATTGCCGATGACGATCACCGTCGGGCCATCCGCAGGCAGGTCCAGCCCCTTCGAATACATATCCACGCCGTCCAGGAAGGTTCCGTACACCTTGCCGCCGGCCTTCACTGCCTTTGAGCAGAGCTCAGGAATGTCCGTATAATGGAAAGGCACCCTGAAAATGGCACCCATCGTCGCCTGCACGACCTTGGGATTGAACACGTCCACAGAATCCCTGGCGGCAAACACTCCGTCGGCGCCGAACCAGTCGGCGATGCGCAGAATCGTACCCATATTGCCCGGGTCACGGATGCAGTCCAAGGCAAGATAAAGCCCGCCGGCCTTCAGTATGCAGGACGCATCTTCGAGTTCGGCAGGTTTCCTGACGACGGCCAGGACAGGGGAGGGACTGGTAAGGAGAGTCATCCTCTCCATAGCCTTGTCTCCGACATCTTCCTTCCTATATATTTTTTCTACGGTAAATGAGCTTTTGCAGGCCTCTGCGACCATTTTTTCACCCTCTACGACAAAGAGTCCCTCTTCATCACGGGTCTTTTTGGCGGCTAGTGCCTTGACAGCTTTTATCTCGTTGTTGGTTATTTCCATAAACAGCTTTTTCTACAGGCAATAAATTTAATGAAATATTGGGATAAAAGCTTAAATTTGTTGAGATGAACTCGTCCTTAAGACATACATTGGCCCTTATTCTGATAGCTGCCGGCGTAGCTGCCTGCAGCACCACCAGAGTACTATCCGACGGAGAATACCGCCTGAAAAGCAATGTAGTCAACATAGAAGGCGAGGAAATCGCAAACAGGGAAGTCACCCCATACCTGAGACAGCCTGCCCAGGGCTGGAACCCATTCCTCTGCGTATATAACTGGTCCGGAAAGGAAGGAACATCCCTGATAAGCAGAATTCTGCGTTCAGTGGGAACGGCTCCGGTCATCTACAACCCGGATATGGTCGAATCCTCGATCACCGGAATCAAGAACCATCTCACATACATCGGCTACTTCAACTCGAAAGTGAACAGCAGGGTAGAGGTGGACAAAAAAAATGTGACAGTCTATTATGACATCACCCCCGGCAAGAGTTTCCCCATCAGTGAAATTCAATTGGAAACAACTGATGGAGAAGAATTTAACAAAGACTTCTTAAAGGATTCCTCCAACATATCCATAAAAGTAGGAGACAGGCTTTCAGAGTCGGATCTCGAGGCCGAGAGCGCAAGGTCCGCCGCTGCGATGAGGCAGCTCGGATACTACACTCTGACAAAGAACAACTACTTCTTCGAAGCAGACACCTGCACAAATGGATACACACGCCTGAAAATGTCCGTAAACGGATATTCAAGGAAAGAAGACCCATCGCTCGCAAAGCCGGTCAACAAATATTATTTCGGAAAAGTCAGCATCAACCATCCGGCCAATATGGCATTCCGCCCGAAGGTGCTCAAGTCAATCAATACTATCAAACCAGGCACCATCTACAGCGAAAGCACCGTATCGAACACATACAGCAGAATGTCAGCGCTGAAGACATTCAACGCCGTAAACATAGGACTGACCCCAAGGGAAGGCCAGGACACCGTAGATTGTGAAATCAACCTCTCACAGTCCAAGATCCAAGGCTACAAGATCGGTATCGAGGGCTCGTCAAACTCATCCGGACTCATCGGCATCTCTCCTCAGATCAGCTACACCCACAAGAACATCTTCCACGGAGGAGAATGGCTGACACTGGGATTCCGCGGCGATTTCCAGTTCAAGGTGAACGACAGACAGACCCGCTCCAACGAAGTCGGCGTCACCGCCGGACTGAGTTTTCCTAAATTCCTCGGACTGCCGTACAGCATCTTCAAAGGCCCGTCAATACCAAGAACGGAAATAAACCTCGCATACAGTTTCCAGGACCGTCCGGAATATATGAGAAACCTCATTTCCTTCCAGTACGGCTACAGCGGCAACCACAAAGGCTACCTCTTCTACCAGATCTATCCTCTTCAGGCCAACATCGTACACCTCAAGAACATAGACGAGACCTTCTACGAGACACTGTCAAGAAATCCGTTCCTCAGATATGCCTATCAGGACCATTTTGACGCAGGCGAAAGTCTCATATTATATTATACGACAGACGCCAGCGCAAACCCAAAGAAGACATACAGATACATAAGATTCCAGACAGACCTCTCGGGAAATGTCCTGAGTCTCTTCAACGGAACTATGAAAGAAGATGAAGACGGACACAAGCTCATCGCCGGCGTGCCATATTCACAGTACATCAAAGGAGAAGTACAGGTCGGCAAGACCTGGGTAATAGGGAAGAACGGCAATATGGCAATAGCCACCAGACTCCTTGCAGGAGCTGGACACGCCTATGGAAACTCCACGACGATGCCATTCGAAAAGCAATTCTACAGCGGTGGAGCAAACAGTCTCAGAGGATGGCAGGCAAGGTCAATCGGTCCAGGACAGGCAGAAATGAACGACTATTTCATCATTCCGTCCCAGACCGGAGATATGAAACTTGAAGCGAACATAGAATACCGCTTCAATATCGTGTGGAAACTTGCCGGTGCCGCATTTGTAGATATGGGAAACGTCTGGACACTTTCCAGGGAATACGAAGAATATTCGGAGAACTCAATGTTCAAACTTTCCACACTTCCTGAAAGCATCGCGGCAGACTGGGGACTCGGACTGAGACTGGACCTTAATTTCATCCTACTGCGAATTGACGCAGGCTTCAAGACATTGGACCCATCCAAGGGAGAAAACCGCTGGAGAGGCCCCTCAAAGTGGATAAAGAACGACGGTTACTCAGTCCACTTCGGAGTCGGCTATCCTTTCTGATCCTTTTTTTCAGCAGAACCATAATACTTTGGCCAACAAGCTTCAAGATAAGACTTGAGGCCATTTTCGTGCTTGTTAGGCTGAGGCTCATACAGCACCGTACCCGCAAGCTCGTCAGGCATAAATTCCTGGTCCACGAAATGTCCCGGGAAATCGTGGGCATACTTATAGCCGTCGGCATAGCCCAACTGCTCCATAAGCTTCGTAGGAGCGTTTCTGAGGTGAAGCGGAACAGCAGCCATCTGATTCTTGGAAGCAAGTTCAAGCCCCTTTCCAATGGCCATATAAGCCGAATTGCTCTTAGGCGAAGATGCGAGATAGATTGCAGTCTCTGAAAGAGGAATCCTGGCCTCCGGCATACCAATCTGGCTTACCACCTGGAAGCAGGCATTGGC
>JAILCZ010000144.1 GCA_024689985.1 Bacteroidales bacterium
CTGTACATTTTGTCGGCAGGCTTCTCCCTCGAATCCATCTTGTACTGAATCCAGTCGCATTCCTTCTCGAAACCGAGACGCTCTACGAAATCCTTGTAATAAGGGAAGTTGTAGATGCAGTTGAAAGGAGGAATGTTCTCGAAGCCTTCAATCAGCATACCCTGCTTGCCGAGGGTATTGTAGTAGAGAGGTCCGTGGATCTCGTTCATACCTTCAGACTTAGCCCAGGCCTCAGCCGTTTCAATGAGCAGCTTCGCAACCTCGAAATCTTCAATCATATCGAACCAGCCGAAGCGGGCTCTTTTCGTGTTGTATCTCTCGTTGTAACGAGGGTTGATCATTCCGCAGATTCTTCCGACAACCTTCTTGCCATCGAAAACGAGCCACATCTTCCTCTTGCAGTACTTGAGGGACGAGACCTTCGTCAAAGAGTTCCTCTGGTCGATGTGCAGGGCTGGCACATACTGGGGACAATCTTTGTAGAGATCGTCAGGGAACTGAATGAATTTATCCAGGTCTCCTCTTGTGGTTACTTCAACAACTTTGTATTCTGACATAACTGTTTTGATTCTGGTTGTTTAAAATCTGCGTGTTTGATTACAGCCTACAAAGGTAAAAATTATTTATTTATAAATAAAGCAGGCCCCGTCGGTTGACGAAGCCTGCTGTCGATATATAGCTTGTTAAATTGCTATTTCTTTATTGGAATAAGCGCGAAGGAGAGCTCTCCCTTGCAACAAAGTTTGCCTCCTACCTCAAGCTTGGCATTGCAGAAGAACATTGGTCCCTTTCTGCTGATGAGCTCGCAGGTGATTTCGCAGACATCGCCCGGGCGGACGGTGTTCTTGAAACGGACATTGTTGATTCCTGCGTAGAGAGTCATATTGCCTGGAATCTCGTCCTTTACGAGGATGGCACAGCTCTGTGCCATAATCTCGCACTGGATTACTCCAGGAACGATTGGATTGCCAGGGAAATGGCCCTGTGTGAAAAACTCATTTTCCTTGATTGTGTATTTGGCGTGTCCCTTGCCCTCATCATCGATCCAGGCTTCTTCAATGAGAAGCATAGGCTCTCTGTGGGGAAGGTACTTCTTGATTTCTGTTAAGTCCATATGTTGCATTGCTCTGCCTCCGATTATTTATTCTGGTCAAAGTTTCTGAAAGCTATGCAGGCGTCGTGTCCACCGAATCCGAATGAATCGGAAATACCGAGGGTGAGGTCTGCCTTGACAGCTTTGTTAGGGGTGTAGTCGAGGTCGCACTCAGGGTCAGGTGTGTCGAGGTTGATTGTAGGAGGAACGATGCTCTCGCGGAGTGCGAGAATCGTAGCGATGGCCTCAGCGGCACCTGCTGCTCCGAACATATGACCTGTCATTGACTTGATTGAGCTGATGTGAGCCTTGTATGCGAAGTCGCCGAGGGCGATCTTGTAAGCCTTGGTCTCAGCTGCATCGTTGAGGTGTGTACCTGTTCCGTGTGCGTTGATGTAGAGGTTGTCCTTCTTTTCGTCGAACTTAGCCTCTGCAAGAGCGTCAGAGATACATCTTGCCTGGGTTACGCCGTCCGGCCTAGGAGCTGTCGCGTGGTGAGCGTCGCAGGTGTTGCCGTAACCGACCATCTCTGCGTAGATCTTTGCGCCGCGCTTTACAGCGTGCTCGTATTCCTCGAGGATGAGGCAGGCTGCACCGTCACCCATTACGAAGCCTCCGCGGTTTCCGTTGAACGGAAGGGATGCGTACTTAGGGTCTTCTGACCTTGAGAGAGCCTTCGCGTTTGCGAAACCAGCGATTCCGAGAGGAATTGTCGCATTCTCGCAACCACCGGCGATGATTGCATCAGCATATCCGTGCTTGATTGCCCTGTAAGCCTCACCGATTGAGTTCGTCGAGGTGGCGCAGGCTGTGACTACGTCGATACAAGGTCCGTTTGCGTGGAACTTGATGGCGATCTGGCCTGAAGCCATATTGGAAATCATAGTCGGGATGAAGAGCGGGGAAACCCACTGACCTGAAGGGTCTTCAATCATCTTCTGGGTCTCACGGTACTGGATTGAGAATCCACCGATACCTGAACCTACATAAGTTCCGAGTCTGAATGAATCAATGTTGGCGTCTTCGCCTTCAGCCTTGAGGCCTGAGTCTTCCATTGCCTGCCAAGCGGCTGCCATTCCGTACTGTGCGAAAAGGTCCTGCTTTCTGGCGAAAGGCTTGTCCATACCATACTTGAGAGGATCGAAATCCTTGATTTTTCCTGCGATCTTAACTGGAAGATTAGATGTTTCGAAGTCAGTGATGAAATCGATACCACAAACTCCGTTCTTGAGGCTTGTCCAGAATGTCTCAACGTCATTTCCTACAGGGGAGATGACTCCGAGACCTGTAACTACTACTCTTTTGTCCATGTTATTCAGTTATTTTATGCTAATAATGAAGAGGCTCCGGCGAGAAGTTTCTCAGCGCCTCCCATAAGGTCTTCTACGATTGCTGCTGCAGGCTCGGTCTTAGTGATCATACCTGCAACTTCGCCTGCGAGGAAGCTTCCTCCGGCGTTGTCACCGTCAAATACGGCCTTTCTCATTGAACCGCGGCCGAATTCGAGGACTTCCTCCTTTGGAACGGCAGGGTCGAACTCCATCTTGAAAAACTTCTTCGAGAACGGAGTCTTGAGGCTGCGTACAGCGTCTCCGTAAGACTTTCCGGTCACCATAGTGCTGACGTCGGAAGCCTTGATGAGCTTGTCCTTGTAGTTCTCGTGGATGTGACATTCGTCAGCTACGAGGAAACGTGTGCCGACCTGAACGCCGCAGGCTCCGAACATAAGTGCTGCTGCTACGCCGCGGCCGTCAAAGATACCGCCGGCTGCAAGGACGGGGATGTCGAGGGCGTCAACCACCTGAGGCACGAGGGCCATAGTGTGGGTGTCTCCGACGTGTCCGCCTGATTCAGCGCCTTCTGCGATGACTGCGGTAGCGCCGAGCTCCTGCATTTTGAGGGCATATGCTACGGATGCGACTACAGGAATGACTTTGATGCCTGCTGCCTTCCATTTTTCCATATAAGCCGCCGGTGAACCTGCACCGGTGGTAACCACTTTGATGCCTTCTTCGATGATCATATCTGCAACTTCGGCCGCATTAGGGGCCATAAGCATAATATTCACGCCGAAAGGCTTGTCAGTGAGGGCTCTGCATTTTCTGATTTCCTCTCTTACGGCCTCTGTGCCGAAGTTGATTGAGGAGATGAGACCAAGGCCGCCTGCATTTGATACAGCGGCAGCGAGTTTTGCATCAGCAATCCACGCCATTCCACCCTGGAAAAGAGGGTACTTGATCCCTAGGATATCACAAATTTTACTTTTTATCATTTTGGGATATTAAATGAATGACAAATATAACAATTATTCAGCAACTACCATTCGAGAACGGCTGCCGCTGAAAGAAGACCTGCGCCGAAGGCGCTGAATACCAGGATGTCACCTCTCTTGAACATACCCTTGCGGTTGCACTCGTCGAGAAGGATGAGGCAGGAAGCCGATGACGAATTGCCGTGGTCGGCGATGTTGCTAGGGAATTTCTCCTTAGGCTCACCGAGATAATTCTCGATGGCATCGAGGATGCGCTGGTTGGCCTGATGAACCATATAATAGGAAACCTGTTCCTTTGATACGCCCACTTCCTTGAGGAGGGCGTCAACCTGGGTTGTCGAAGCGTTGACTGCGAACTTGAAGACCTCGCGTCCCTTCATCTGAAGGGCTGCTTCGTTCTCTTCCTTCGTGATGAACGGAGTAGGGGAAAGCTTTCTCTTCATCCAGATCTTGTCAACTGCCGGCTCCGAGTGGAGCTTTATGCCTTTGATGTTGTTTCCTTCCGTAAGAACGATTGCCGCAGCGCCGTCACCGAAGAGAACCGCAGTGCTTCTGTCATTCCAGTCGCACATTCTTGTCGGCTCCTCAGCGCAGACGATGAGGATGTTCTTGGCCTTTCCTGCGAGATAGCGGTTCTCCGCAACGTCGAGGGCATAGATGAAGCCCGGACAAGCGCAGTTGATATCGATGCAGGGACAGGTCAGTCCGAGGCCCTGTGCTATGAAGCAGCTGAGGCTCGGGGTGATATATTCGTTTACTACGTTGGAACAGATGAAGTAATCGATTTCCTCCAATTTGAGACCAGATTCGGCAATGGCCTTTCTCGCGGCTTCGATTGCCATATCTTCGAGGTTCTCGTCAGTAATGACGTGTCTGCTTCTGATTCCGGTGCGAGGGACGATCCACTCGTCGCTCGTGTCGAGGAATTCAGACAAGTCTTTGTTCGTGACGACCTTCTTAGGGAGTACACTACCTGTGCCTATAATTTTCATTTCGTTACTGAGTTGATTGGTTTGGTCGGGCAAAAATAATTTAAAAATGACTTTCCCATACGCGTACATATTAAGATTGTGGTGAAGAACCTGCTCGTGTGGTGAAATAAGACTTTTGATTTTGTTGTCAAATTCCTAAATTCGCCCCATTATGATGCATACATTAGTCCCTAGATACCTTTTGGGAAAATATCAGCTGATTGCGACCGTGACCTTCACGGCCCTGTTTTCACTGGCTTTCCTGCTGGTCAGCGTGCCGTTTTCGAACAACGCCTGGTTCAAGCTCGGCGCTTCGCAGGCCTTCATCTTCACGGTGATCTTCTGCCTTATGGCCCTCTTCGTGATCATCTTCAGCAAGAGGCTTATGTACAAGCTGAGAAACAAAATCGAGATGACTTATGTAAGGTATGTCCTCTGGGATGTGACCGAGGTCATCATCATCAGCGCGATGTACACCGGACTGACCGTCGATGCGCATAGTATGGGCATAATTGACATAGGGGACAGGACTGCGTCGAACATTTTCTTCAAGTCTCTGATATATTCGTTCACGTCACTGCTCGTGCCTTATATCATTGCCGGAATGTACTTTGCGATCATCGACAAGAACAATACGATCAGGATTATGAACTTCAGCAACGTCGTTTCCGACGAGGTCGTGGCTCCGGCGGACGAGAAGAAGATCACCCTGTTCGACAACAATGGCGTGCTAAAGCTCTCCGTAAGCGCCAGAAACCTCTATTACATAGAATCTGACGACAACTATATAAAGGTCTGGTATTCAGATGCCAACGGCGAACTCAAGACCTATATGATCAGGAGCAAGCTGAAGACCGTTGAAGAGAGTTTCCTCGGCAGCAGCCTCGTCCGCTGTCATAGAAAGTACATCGTCAACCTGGACAAGGTGACGGTGCTGCATAAGGAAAAGGACGGCTATGAGCTGGATCTGGACAATGATGCCATCCAGCCGATTCCGATCACGAAGACCTACCTCGACAGTGTCTTGTCGAAGTTCGATTTCAAATCAGTGAAGAAAGAGGACTGATTATTTCCTCTTGTTGGAGCGAAGGCGTGAAGCGCCGCGCACGATGACCTCGTCGAA
>JAILCZ010000154.1 GCA_024689985.1 Bacteroidales bacterium
TCCTGCGAATGCTGTTATGATGTTTCTGATTTTCATATCCGGTCCTCCTGATTAGAATACGAAGTCAACACCGAAGGTCCACTTGCGCAGACGAGGATAGCCGCCGGTATAAAGACCGATCTGGCTGACTTCAGGGTCATATCCCGTGAAATTTGTGAATGTGTAGAGGTTGTCGGCGCTGACATAGAGTCGGATCTTCTTGGAAAGGTCACCCTTTCTGAAAGGAATGTTGTATCCGAGGGTCAGGGTCTGGATTCTGACGAAAGAGCCGTCCTCGATCCACCAGTCAGAGAACTTGGTCTGACGGTTGTTGTTCAGGCGAGGGTAGTCGTTGGTAGGGTTGTCCACCGTCCAGCGGAATGCGCTGTTCGAAGGTGAACCGAACTTTGCAGTGTTGACCACGTCATTGCCGAAGACTCCGTTGAAGAAGATGCTGAAATCGAGGTTCTTCCAGCTCGCGTTGAGGGCGAAGGAAGCCGTGAAGTCAGGATTAGGGTCGCCGATGATGGTTACGTCGGACTCGTCCACGGTGCCGTCTTCGTTGAGATCGACATACTTGAATTCACCAGGCTGGGCGTCATCTCCTACGAGACCTGCGCTGAGGCCTTCCGCAAGAGACTGGACGATACCGTCGGTCTTGTAGCCGTAGAATACGAAGAGAGGCTCTCCGACAGCAAGGATATTCGTATAGCCACGATATTTCTCCGAACTGTTGCCGTAGTATTCGAATTGCATTCCCGTGTTAGGGTCGGTCTTGAGGCCGGCTTCGATTGAGTTGCCGAGGCTCTCGACCTTGTTGCGGTTGCGTGAGAAGATGAGGGTTCCGCCAACGTTCCAGTCGCGGTTCTGGTAGATGATGCCGTCAACGGTGAGTTCGATACCCTTGTTGACGATGTCTCCGTCGTTCACCCACATCTTGTCATAACCTGATGAAGGAGTAATGTTCCTCTCGCGGAGAAGGTCCGTAGTCCTCTTGTCGTACCAGTCGAAGGTCACGTTGAGCTTGTTTCCGAAGAAGGAAGCGTCGAGACCGAGGTCGAACTGGGATGTGGTCTCCCATTTGAGTCCGGTGTTGGCGATACCGCTCCAGACTGCGTAGATGCCGCTCTGTCCGGTGGTGCCACTCTTGTAGCCAGGACCGATTGCGGTAACCCACTGGCCTTCATTGTAGTACTTGTGCTGTCCGTATCTGCCGAGGGTCTGGTAAGCTGAGATGCCCTGGTTTCCGGAAATACCGTAGGATGCGCGGACCTTGAGCACGTCGATTTCCTTCACGTCCTTGAGGAAGCTTTCATTGTTGATCTTCCAGCTGATGGCTCCTGAAGGGAAGAATGCCCACTTGTTGTCGGCTCCGAACTTTGTTGAACCGTCGGCGCGGGCCGTAAGGGTTGCGAGGTAGCGGTCGTCATAGGAGTAGTTGAAACGGAACATTCCGGATACGAGGCCCGTCTCATACATACTGTTGCTTATTTCATAGGATGACGGGTCACCTGCCGCGAGGTTCTCGTTGGCAAGGGCCTCGTTCACGAAGCCTTTGGCTGCGAGGGATGAACTGCGGGACTGGTAGGTCTCGTATGAGTAACCGACCATCGCCGTGACGTGATGCTTCGAGAATTCCTTGTCGAATGTGGAATATGCGTCCACTACGAGGTGGTTGTCGAACCAGTTCTTGATGAGTCCGTATCCGTCGTTGAAAGTACCCTTCTCGGAATACTTCTTCGGATAGTAAACGTCGTTGGTGGTCTCTCCGTGCTTGAAGTTGAGCTGTCCGTGGACGGTGAGGCAAGGGAATACGTCCCAGTCGGCCGAAACGAAGCTCATAACGTCAAGACCGTCCGACTTGTTCTTCTGAAGGTCGCTGAGGGCGATCGGGTGGTAGTAGTCGGATGAGCTGTACTGGAAGTACGATCCGTCTTCGTTGTAAACCGGGAAGATAGGGTTGCGGCTGTATGAGAGGCCGCTGTTGTAGTTGCGCTTTCCCTTGATGATGTTGGCCGTGGCCTTCATCCTGAAATTGTTGAACACCTTGTGCTCCACGCTGAAGTTGCCGCCGTACTTGGTGTAGCTGTCCTTGATGTACATACCGTTGTCGCGGAAGTAGTTTGCGGAAGCCATAAAGACTGTCCTGTCGGTAGCGCTCTGCACCTGGACGGTGGAGTTGTTGGATACTGGGGTGCGGAATACGAGGTCGTCCCATCTGGTGTTGGTGGTCCAGGTGGTCATAAGCTCGTAGATGGAAGGATAATAGACTCCGGCTGCGTTTCTGGCGCCGATGTAGGTCTCGGTGAGGCCTGCGTTGCGGTTGCCTTCATTGGCGAGCTCGGCCATAAGGACAGGGTCTCTCCAGAGGTTCAGCTCGCTGCTGAACTGTGAGACCGTGGTCTGCTGGCGGAATGTCACCTTGGTGATGTTCTGCTTTGCCTGTCTGGTCGTGATGAGGATGACTCCGTTGGCTCCGCGGGATCCGTAGATTGCGGAAGCGGAAGCGTCCTTGAGCACTTCCATTGATACGATGTCCTGTGGGTTCACGGCGTTGATCGCTCCGGCGTCACCGTATGGGAAGCCGTCGATGACCACGAGAGGGGAGTTGGAACCGTTGAGCGAAGAGTTTCCGCGTACTCGCAGGGTCGATGATGAACCAGGGTCCTGGGAGGCATTGATTACCTGCACTCCGGCAACTCGTCCCTGAAGCAGTCCGTCAATGGATTTCGCCGGGACATCCGTGAGTTTTTCCGTTTTTACTGAAGCTACGGAACCGGTCAGGTCACTTTTCTTGATCTGGCCGTATCCGACTACGACGACTTCGTCGAGGTAGGTCGTGTCATCTTCCAGTACGACGTCGATCTTGGTGCGTCCGCCGACCGGAATAGTCTGAGTCTTGTATCCAAGAAAATCTACAGACAACTGGGCGTCCTTTCTGACCCCGTTGAGGGTCCAGACACCTGCATTGTCGGAAATAGTTCCCTTCATCGTGCCTATGACAACGACTGATGCTCCAGGAATAGGGCTTCCGTCCTTGTCGGTGACGGAACCTGTGAGGTTCAGGGTTGTCTGGGCAAAGAGGGCTCCGGCAGTCAGCAGCATTGCAGCCGCCGCTGTAAAGAGTTTCCTTAAGTAAAGCATACCCGTGTTATTTTATTTGTGGTTTATTGTATTCTTGAGATAGGTGAGGAGTTCATCGACAGGGCAGGTCGCGACTCCTACATATTTGTCGGCGGCTCCGTAATAGACGTACAGGGTACCGTCTTTGATTACGTTGCCAACGGGGAAGACGCAGCCGTTGTATGGTCCGTCTTTTTCGTACCATTCCGTTGGTTCCAGGATAGGTTCCGGGGTTCTGGCGAGTATTTTCAGAGGGTTCTCCCTGTCGAGCAGAAGGGCTCCGACCTTGTATTCAGCAAGACCTCCGTCTCCTACTCCGTGATAGAGCATAAGCCAGCCGTCTTCTGTGAGGAGCGGCGGCGTGCTGCCTCCGATCTTCTCTTCCCAGGTACCTTTGCGGCCGGTCAGCAGAAGATGGCTTTCCTTGTCCTCCCAGTCGAGGATGTCCTTGGAGAATTTTACCCAGATTGAAGGGTATTCCACTCCGTATTTTTCTCCGACATATTCCTTCGGACGGTGGAGGAGAACGTAGTTTTCTCCGATTTTTTCAGGGAAGAGAATGACGTCTCTGTCATCCAGGACAGGGCTTGTAATTCGTCCCAGGCGGCGGAAGCTGCGGAAGTCCCTGGTCATCGCGAGACCAGTGTTTCCGAGGTTTCTCGCATAGGCGGCAGGTGCGTCCTTGCCGCATTCCGGAAGGAGTACCACGTCGTGAGGGAAGGTCCAGTAACGGCCCGGCGCGCAAGGGCGGTAGGCGTAGGTCACAAAGAATTCATCTCCCAGCTTGACTATGCGCGGATCCTCGACGCAGCCGCTGTCAGGGCCGTCAAGGCTTGGACCGAACGCAGGTTCGGAGCTCACGCGCCTGAAGTTGAAGCCGTCCTCGCTTTCTGCGAGACCGAATCTTATGACGTGCTTCTCGTCGTCTCCGGCAGCACGGTAAAGCATATGGAACTTACCGTTGTCGTAGACCACACCCGGATTGCAGGTCACCAGATTCTCCCAGCTGTTTTCAGGAATGGGAGCAATGATGGGGTTCTTCTCAAATTTCTTGAGTTTCATATGGTTTATGCAAATAGGATTAAAATCAGAGCACAGGCGGCGAGCAGGGCTGCGCCCCATACTCTATAGTTCTTGTACCACGAAACCTCCTTGAGGGCCAGGGTTTCTGCCGCGAAATCATCTTTTCTGAAGGTGGTGTTCTCCAGTTTCTCCTCAGTAGGCGCAGGGCTTGAAAGACTTGCGAGATAGATGGCTATCATACTGAATACGAGAAGGATAGGAATGATGAAGAGGAAGTGCATTTCTCCGAAGATCTGATGACGGAAGAAAAGCATTATGACTGCCAGGACGAGGCCGGCGATAAGGCCGGTGAATGCGCCTCTGGCGTTGACGCGTCTGTTGAACATTCCCATAAGGAAGGCTGCAACGATAGGAGGTGCGATGTATGAGAGCATCTCCTGGTAATATTTCAATAGGGAGCCGAATTTGCCGATGTTAGGAGCCCAGATAGCTGCGATCACGATGATCACGAGGGCTGCGATTTTGCCGACCTTCACGAGGTGCCTGGTGTCAGCCTCGGGACGGGCCTTGGCGTAGAAGTCCATCGTGAAGAGGGTGGAGGTGGAATTGAGGATGGCACTGAGCGTGGAAGTCAGGGCTGCGAGAAGGGCCGAGAGCATAATTCCTATGATTCCGGTAGGGAGGAGCTTGAGCACCATCATAGGATAGACATTGTCCGGCGTGGACATCGCCGGGTATTCCGAAACAGGGAAGTGGTAGCGGGCGATGAGTCCCGGGATGATGATTATGAAGAGGGTGATGAGGGTGAGGAAGCCGTTGAACATCACGCCTTTTCTTCCTTCGTCCACGCTCTTCGCACTGAGGACTCTCTGCACCAGGGTCTGGTTGTTGGCCCAGAAGTAGATGCCTGAAATCGGCATTCCTATGATGAGGCCGAGCCAAGGCGTGGATGAGTCGGTCAGCGGTCTGATGAGCTTCGTGGCCGTATCTCCGGATGCGAGCAGTCCGGCGAGGTATTCACCTCCTCCGTTTGCGAAGCAGGCTCCCGTCAGGATGATGGATCCGACTATGAGGATGACGGCCTGTATCAGCTCGGCGTTGATTGCCGAACTGAGGCCACCAGGGATAGTGTATGAAGCTGCTATGATTGCGAAGATGATGATGACGAGGCTGAGGCTTGCTGCCGGGAACATCAGCTTGATGATGAGGGCGGCTGCGTAGAGGGCTCCGGCTGCGTCGAGGAAGATGTTGCCGATGATGCAGAGGGCGGAGAAGTAGTACCTTGACCTCTTGTCGAATCTCCTTTCGAGGAATTCAGGAATGGTGAAGATTCCGGACTTTATATATAAAGGTAGGAGGAAGGTTGCGAAGAATACCATTACCACGACTCCGGTAAGGTTGTAGTTGAAGACTGCAATTCCTGTGGAGTATGAATCTCCCGACTGGCCGATGAGGGTCGTGCTGGAGATGCTGGCTGCGAAAAGCGAAAGGCCGACTACCCACCAGGGCATTGTACGGCCGGCCAGAAAGTATGAGCCTGCGTCTGTACTTTTTCCGTGGCGAAGTCCCCACCAAATTATGAATATTAGGTAGATGACTATTATTATTCCGTCGATGGGAGATATTGAAATGGCGTTCATTACTAGCGTTTTAGTGTTGGTGCAAAGTTATTTTATAAAAATAGTTTTTTGTTATACAACTTGGGTAAAGAGCTGTACTTTTTTGAATGGCAATGTCGCACTTTTGGATAATCTTCTATATTTGTAATTGACAAATTGTACGCAAATGGATATACAGCACGAAATAGTCCCTATAAACGGAGATGATATGTTCATCATCCTCAATCATCCGAATGCGAAGTTCGATTATGGTCTCCACTGTCATCCAGAATACGAAATCAACCTGGTTCTCGGAACAAAGGGTACCAGGGTGGTCGGCGATTCGACTGAGGAATTCGGGGATATGGACCTTGTGATTATCGGTTCGAACGTTCCGCATATGTGGAAGTCGGACGAGGAAGAAAATCTCCAGATAACTATACAATTCTCGTCGGATCTGCTGAAATATCAGATTATGTCCAAGAGAGCCTTCGCTCCGATCCGTCAGCTTCTGATAGACGCCAATTCCGGCCTGCAGTTCACAGGGGTTGAAGGGGAAGTGATCAAAGATATGATTCTGGAGCTTACCAAGATGCAGGGCTTCCAGACTACGATGGCCTTCCTGAATATCCTCAATATGATGGCGACCTCCAACCGCAGGGTTCTGGTGAGCAACAGGTACGATCTGTCAAGCATCATTTCCACGTCCAAGTCGAGGAGGATAGCCAAGGTCTGCGAGTATGTCGAGGAAAACATTACACAGGACGTAAGCCTCGGCACCGTGGCTTCGATGGTGAATATGTCCGAGTCTGCCTTCTCGCATTTTTTCAAGAAGAAGACTGGGATGACTTTCATCAATTATGTGATCAATGTCAGGATTGCGAAGGCCTGCAACCTTCTGGCTGACACCACGCGCAGCGCCAGCGAAATCTGCTATGAGTGCGGATTCAACAATATTTCCAATTTCATCCGCATCTTCACGAAAAAGAAGGGAAAGACACCGATAGAATATCGAAAGTACATTTCCCAGCTCATTACCAAGTATTAGATTCTCTGTTTATTGGCCGCCGAGTCGTTCGAAGAAGGTGAGTATGTCGTCCCAGGACTTGAACTGCTCGCTTCCGAATTCTATGGCCGTGCCCATAAAGTCGGATTCCTTTCTGGAAATCAGGTAGTCTCCGAGGATGAGTTCGAAGTGGTTGCCCGGGAGAACCCTGTTCCATACCCTTACGCCCAGTTCCTTGTCTGCCCTGCGGATGGCCTCTGCGAATTCTTCCGGACGGTTGTGGTTGGCTGATGCGACAACATAGATGTCATACCATTCGCCGATCTTTGCGATGCAGCGGTGGCTGTTGTTGGAGTCGTTGACCGTGTCGAGGTCTATCAGGACGGAGCGGCGCTCGCGGCCCTCCTGTCTGTCGCTTATCCACTGTATTACCGGGAAGACTCCGTGGAGGAAGGCGTGGTCATTGAGATAATGCTCCCCGTCGAAGTAAATTGCGTTCGGATAGTGTGCTGCGAAGTCGTCGAAGCAGTGGATTATCGGGTCATCCTTGCCGAAGAGGCCATAGACGCGGTCTGCTTCGATTTCCTTGAAGGCTTCGGCGCTGACCTCGCGGTAATGTTCCAGGAGGCCTTTGTTGACGAGGAAGGAAGTCTCGCCGTCCTGTCTCGGGTTGTGGTATTCCTGGCGTCCGAGACCGTTGTTCTTGAGAATGGTATCTGCCGGACTGAAGGTCGGATTCACGAGAATCCTGTCGAAGCCGTGTAGCTGCTCGGTGTATAGTCCGCCGAGGGATGCGCCTATGATGAGGTCCGGCTGTTCCTTTTCGCAGATTTCCCTCAGCAGGGCCATTGCTTCCTGAGGTTCCACTGGCAGGTCGGGAGCGATGACTTCTGCCTTCGGAAGAAGCAGACGCATCGTCTTTACCGTTCCGTTCTGTCCGCTTGAGGCGAAACCGTGCACATACAATATTTTCTTGCCGACCATCAGGTCTTCCCTGGCATACTGATACAGTTCCATATTCTTCGTTTTTCCGGCTGCAAAGGTACTGAGTTTTATCCTAAATAAACAAGACTGCCTTCCGGAAGTCCGGAAGGCAGTCCTGAATATGATGACCTGGATTATCAGTTGTCACCGATGGCCCTCTCGAGGGTCTGCATCGTAGGGTTCACGAATACCTTGGAATCTACGATAGTCTTAAGGTATGTGCTTGAAGATGCCAGAGGAGAACTGAATTCCATAAAGGTGTATCCCATAAGCGAGGTAGAGTAGTCAGGTGAGCTTACCCATACGATCTCATCGTCAACCCATCCGAGCATATAGGCGCAGGAACCGTAGTTGTAGCTTGATCCGGTGTATCCTGCGAAATGGATGTAGTTGCCGTTGAATGTGCCGATGTTCTGCGGATCGATTATGAGGCAGTGTCTAGGTCCGTCGAAGTATGCCACTACCATTGGGTCGAAGCCAGCAATCGGTCCGCCGAGGCCAGAGATGACCACTCTGTTGTCATCCATCTTGTTGATGTCAACGCGGATGGTGTAGTCGGTGGTTGAGCTCTTGTTTGCTCCAACTTCCACGTCCATAAGGTAGCTTCCGACGAAGCTGTCGATGGTCACGTCAGACTTGAATTCGTCGATGTCTGAGTTTGAAGAGGTCGAAGCCGTCTTTGCAGTTATGAGGCCCATAACGCGTTCGCCGTATTTGTTCTCGAGGATGTAGCCGATGGTGTACTCGGTATTAGCGTCGAGCGTCGTGTAGCGGCTGCTGTATCCGTTGCCGTTGGCTGATGCAATCGCTGTAGAGCTGAATGAAGAGCTTCCGGTTATGATTTCCTCATAGGTCTTGCTCTTGAGGAGGGAAGTCCATCCGCTGGTCTTGCGGCAGGTGTACCAACCCTTTACGAAGTTCTTTGTCTTGAGCTTGAAGAAGAGGGTCTTCGTAGCGTCGTAGTTCTCGTTCGACGGGTCGTTGTAGAAGGCCGCTTCGATTACGTTTACTCCGTACTCGTTCTCCGGGTCGAAGGTGAAGATCTTCGATGAGGTCTCTCCGAGGTTGCCGTCAACGTCGAATGCTGCCACGGCTACGGTCACAGGGCCGTAGGTGAGGTTCCAGCTCTGCTCGTCTTTCTTGTAGAGGGTGAGGACGTGGGCTGCTCCGTCAATTTCGGTGTTGCCCTTCTTGAGCGAGTCGATGGCTTCCGCAAGGGCGTCTTCTGAGAGCTCTCCGTTGAAGACGGCTGCGATGTAATGGTGCGTGGTCTCGTTAGGAGTGAATGCGAGCTTCGCCCCGATGAATCCTGTGGCCGTTGAGTCAATGCCGTTGTATGCGATTTCCACGGCAGGAGTCTCAGGCTCCATATTGTCCATTACGAGGGTCTCCACGCCGTATCCGAAGTTACCGGTACTTCCGTCACGGTAGTAGATGAGGGTGAAGCTGTATGTCCTGTCGCCGTCGAAGGTACAAGGATATGACTTGTAGGTGTAGTCGTGGTTCGGATTGTGTGGATAGTCCGATACGTTGATGTACTGGTTGTAGTTGGAATTGAATGTTCCCGTGGTCTGCTTAGGCACTTCCGTGGTGTTGTCTGAGTTGACCACCCACATAAAGCTGACGTCGTTTGCGCCCCAGTTGGTCAGTCTGTAGAACTGCTGTGGTGAATTGTCGTCCACGATGGCTTTCTCCACGAGAAGGTCTTCGTCAGTGCCTGACCAATACGCGTTGTATGTGTAGGTGGCTGTCTGCTGGACTTCCGTTCCGTCGTTGAGGGTTATCATCATAGGCTCCCATTCGAGCTCGATGTTGACTTCGAGGTCTACGGCGTCGGAATACTGGGCGTTCTGGACTCCGTAATTACCGGTGTTCTGGTCGCGGCCCACGATGTAGAGGCTCGTGGCGTAGGTCATTCCCTTCACGCAGTTCTTGAGGTCTACGAGGATAGGAATCACGCTGGAGTATTCTCCGTCTTCGATGGTCGCGTACTTGTCGAATGAGAAGACAGTCGTGTCGGCTCCCATCTGCGAGAGTTCCACGCTGAACGTGCCCACGTTGCCAGGACGCACCAGGGTGAGTTCCACGATGCCGGCCTTCTCATCTTCACCGAATGTCTTCTTGAGTGAGGAAACATTGAAGTGAATCTCCTTTGCGTCGTCGCTGTTAGGCTTGTATGTGTAGCCTTCGAGCTCCTGGGAGCAGGAAACTGCTCCGAGGATGCCGGAAAGGAGGAATATGCTGTATAATAATTTTTTCATAATCATTTGTCTGAAGTTCTATGAGTTCTGGTCTTCATCATTGATGTTAGGGTTTGCATCGATCTCGGCCTGAGGAATCATAAGTACCCAGTCCCAGGTGTTGGCGTAGCTGATGTCGATACCCTTGTTGTTCATTGTGGTGATGCAGGCGCTGGCATATCCGTCGTTGCTCTCGCTTCGGGTGATTCCCTGGCCGAGACGGCGCACATCCCAGACTCTTCCGAATTCACCCCAGAGTTCAATTCGCTTCTGGAGGATGATGTTCTCGAGGAGGGTTCCGCGATAGGTGTTGGTGGTCGCTCCGAGGGCTGTGCCTGAATAGTTGGCGGCGTTGTATGAAGGGTCACGAGGAGCCATCACTACATTCATTATTGCCCTTGCCTCATCGGTTTCTCCAAGTCGGAGAGCAGCCTCGGCCGCGTTGAAGTAAGCCTCTTCCACTCTGAGGTATGGAACATCTCCGAGGGCTCCGCTCACATTCGAGAAGGAGAACTTCTTGCTGATATAAGGTGATTCCTCGTTGTCCGGATCCCACCATTTGCGTCTGATGTCATTCTCGCCGATCTTGTTGTAGAGGGTCTTCGAGATGAGCTTTGGCGCTGACTTTGCGTAGGCTCCGTTCTCGCTGTCCATATGACCGAAGTAAGCTGCGTATGAGCTTGACTGTTCGCTGTTCTGGATGTCTGCTCCCCAGATTACGTTAGGGAGGGAGAGGAGGTTCATTCCGTTCATCAGGTCTGACTCTGTTCCGACGGTGTAACCGCCTTCGTCAATGACTCTCTTGGAGGCTTCGTATGCCTTTGACCATTCGTTCTCGGCAAGGTAAACCCTTGACTGGAGAAGGAGGGCTGCATAGAGGTCGAGATAGCTCTTGTTTCCCGTGTTGAGAACGCTCTCCTGACCTTTTTCGAGGTAGTCGACGGCTGTTTCGAAGTCAGATTCGATCTGGTCGTAAACTTGCCTTATGGTCGCGCGGGCGTTGCCTGTGGTTTCTATCGTCGTCGGCTCGGTGTAGATTGGCACGCACTTGTCTGACCAGTGCTCCACTTCATCACCTCTTTCGCCGGCCACATAGGCTCTGGTGGCGATAGGAGCCTTTGAGAACCATCTCGCAAGGTTGAAGTAGCAGAATGCCCTGATGGCGTATGCCTGTCCGAGGACATAGGCCTTGTCTTCGTCGCTTCCCGTCATCGTCTCTTCGTAGGCGATGATGTTGTTGGCGTTGTTGATCCAGCGGTAGTTCGCATACCAGGCTTCTACCTGACGTCCTGATGACGAGGTGTAGGCTGCCCTGTTGTTGTAGCAGTGCTCCTGCCAGAACCAGCCGTTTCCTCTTGCCTGCATAATGAAGTCGTCGCCCATCACTTCCATTGACAGCATATGTGCCGGAATTCCGAAACTGTGGTGGGTGTTCGAAGTGGTGCTCCATCCTGAGGTGTGCATTGAACGGTAGATACCGTTGAGCGAGCTGACTGCAGTCGATGCGCTGCTGAGGATTGCGTCGCCGCTACCTGAGCTGGTAGGGGAGAAGTCCAGGAGTTCCTGGTTGCATCCACAGAGGACAGCTGAACAAACTGCAAGAGTATATGTGTATTTCCTGATGTTGATCATCTTAAGTATGTTTTTCATCTTCTGTCCTCCTGCTAGAATTTAAGATCGATACCTGCTGAAATGACTCTGGTAGGAGTATAGGTGTAGGATGTCGAACCCGTGAAACTGTATTGAGGATCCATTCCGTCGAGATGGCTGAACAGAGCGATGTTGTCAAGGGTGGCGAACAGCCTGAGTGATTCGATGTCGAGCTTCTTGAGAAGAGCCGAAGGAATCGTGTATCCCACGGTTATGTTCTTGATCGAGAAGTATGAGGCATTGATGAGGTAGTTGTTCGTGGCTGAGTATGAACCTCCGATTTCCACTCTCGGTATGTCCGTGATCTGTCCAGGCTCCTGCCAGCGGCGGAGTATGTTCCTGTGCCAGTTCCTGCCTGCTCCTGAGACCTTCATCGAGCCTGAGTAGAGGGAATCGTAGATCTTGCCTCCGAGGGAGTAGGTCGTCATTATGGAGAGGTCGAGGTTCTTGAACAATGTGAAGTTCGTGCTGAGGGATCCGTAGAGCTTAGGCTCGCGTGATCCGAAGTAGTACTTGCTCATTGTTGCGAGGGTCGTGTTCGAAGTGACGTATTCGTCACACTCTGAATAGACAGCGTCTCCGTCCTCGTTGATGGTCTGGCGGTAGTATGCGTAGTAGAGCTGTGTTCCGGTTGAAGGATCGACTCCGGCTGTCTTTGCCATATAGAAGGTATGGATAGGCTTGCCGACCTCGATTACCGTGGTTCCGGAAACGATCTGGTCCTGGCCGCTTGTGAGGGAGAGGACCTTGTTTCTGTTGAATGCTCCCATTACGGTAACGTCCCAGAAGAAGTTCTCCCTGTCGTAGAGCACGCTGCGAACTGAAAGTTCAGCACCCTGGTTGCGCATAGTGCCGACATTTGCGTCGAAGCTCTTGAAACCGGTTGACATTGCCATAGGGCTGTCTAGGAGCATATCCTTGGTCTTGCGGTTGTAGTATTCCGCAGTTACTGCCACCTTTCCGCCGAAGAGGGAAGCGTCGATACCTGTGTTGAGGTTGGCGTTTTTCTCCCAGGTGATGGCCGTGTTCTCGAGCTTGGAAGCGAAGGCTCCTGCCTCTGAACCGTTTGCCCAGGTGTAGTTGTAAAGACCCTGCCAAGCGTAGTATGAGCCGATGTCGTCGTTACCCTGGATACCGTATGAAATCTTGTAGGTCAGGTTGCTGAGCCAAGACTTTATATTCTTCATAAACTTCTCCTGGGATACTCTCCAGGATCCTCCGACTGACCAGAAGTTTCCCCATCTGTTGTCTTTGTAGAAGCGGGATGAAGCGTCAGTACGCCAGCTGGCGTCGAAGTAGTAGCGGTCCATATAGCTGAGGTTCATCCTCGAGAGATAGGACTCGATGGCGTAGTTGTTCGTGTATGAGTCGTTGTCGGACGTCGTCACTGCAGGTGAGAGCTCGTCCACTCCGTCAACGGTACCCGTCTTCTCCTGAAGGGCGTAGTTGTAGCGGTAGCGGTAGAACTCGTGACCAGCGAGGAGGTTCATATGGAAGTCACCGAACTTCTTGTCGTATGTGAGGAGTTCGTTGATGGTGTAACTCCAGGTGCGGGTGTTCGTCTTCTGGAGTCGGCCGCCTACGGTGGCTGCGTTTCCGTGGTACTTGTCATAGGCGATAGTCCTTCCGTAGTCGCTGAAGTCGGTACCGATGTTGACCGTCAGCTTGAGGCCGTAGAACTTCGCATCCTTGACCGTGGTTCCGAGCACGAGGCTTGAACGGGCGCTGAGTGCGTTTCTCTGGTAGTATGACCTGTTGTTCTTGAGCTCGGCGAGGGAGTTGAAGCCCTGCGCCGTAGGACGGTTGGCGTATCCGTTGTCGTCGATGGATCCGTATTCATACTGGAGGGAGCCGTCGGATGCAAGGACGTTGTTGCCGTCCAGGTCTTTGAGATAGACCGGATATACTGGGGCCATGAACTGGGCTGTGTACCAGGAGTTGGATGTCGTTGAACCGGTTGAGCTCTGGTAGTCGGCGTCAGTGTGCGAGAAGTTGGCGTTGACGGAGGCCTTGAGCCAGTCGTTGCCCTGGATTTCGCTGCTTACGCGGCCTGTGTATCTGGTGAAGTCGGTGCTCGTGAGGATACCGTCTTCGTCATAGTAACCGAATGATACCATATTCGTGCTCTTCTCAGAGCCGGAGCGGATTGAAAGGCTGTGCTCAGTCCTTACCGCCGCGTTCTTCGTGATGGCGTCAACCCAGTTCTCATCCCATTTTGCGACTGCGTCCGAGTGCATCTTTCCGGTTGACGGATCGATGAGGGTCTCCCAGGTGTAGTTCTTATAAGGATTGTAGTACTCAGGGCTCAGGAGGCCTCCGATCTGCTCGCCGAGGCTTGCGGCCGCATATTCGTTGGCTGCGTTGTAATCCATACCAGTACCGTACTGGGCTGCGTTGCGAAGGGCCTCGTAGGTGATCTCTACATATTCCTTCATATTGAGAAGGTCGTAGTTCTTGAGGGCTCGTGACGAAATGCCCACCATTCCCTTGTAGGAGATGGTTGACTTGTCTTTCGTTCCCTTCTTGGTGGTGATCATAATGACGCCGTTGGCACCGCGGGCTCCGTAGAGGGCTCCGGCTGACGCGTCCTTGAGGACGGTCATACTTTCGATGTCGGATGGATTGAGGGAACTGAGGGCTCCGTCATAAGGCACTCCGTCCACTACGAAGAGAGGGGTTGCGGAAGCGTTGATGGAACCTGTTCCTCGGATTCTGATCGATGCTCCTTCACCAGGCTGTCCGCCTCCTGATGTGACCTGCACTCCAGGGGTGGTTCCTTCGAATGACTTGGA
>JAILCZ010000159.1 GCA_024689985.1 Bacteroidales bacterium
AGGACACGTGCACGCGTATAGAAAGAGACGCTGCCGTATCTACTGACGTAATTTGTCTTATCATAGGGCCTGGAGCTGCTCTTTTCGCTCCTGAAGGCTCCGTCCTTGTTTATGCGGATATGGCTCGCTGGGAGATTCAACAGCGGTTCCGTGCTCATAAGGTCTGCGGTCTCGGCGTGAACAATTCAGCCGATCCTGTGTCGATTCAGTACAAGAGGGGACTGTTCATTGACTGGCGTGCCCTTGATTATTATAAAGACAAACTCTTCAATAGAGTTCAGTGGTGGCTGGACACGAATGTGCCCGGCTGTCCTAAGATGATTTCTTCGGAAACATTCCTTGATGGTATGGCAAGGACAGCCAGGAAGCCGTTCCGTGTCGTTCCATTCTTCGATCCTGCCCCTTGGGGAGGTCAGTGGATGAAGGATGTCTGCGGTCTGGACAAGACTGTCCAGAATTTTGGATGGTGCTTCGATTGCGTGCCGGAGGAGAACAGCCTTTATCTTGAAGTTGAGGGCGTGAAGGTGGAGTTCCCTGCGAACGACCTCGTCCTTCTCCATAGCCGTGAACTTCTCGGCGTCCCTGTCGAGGGCCGTTTCGGAAAGGATTTCCCTATCCGCTTCGATTTCCTTGATACCATCGGAGGCGGCAATCTCAGTCTTCAGGTTCATCCTACCACTCAGTTCATCCGTGAACAGTTCGGTATGGCATATACTCAGGATGAGAGCTATTATCTTGTTGATGCTGAGGAGGATGCTACCGTCTATCTTGGTGTCCGTACCGGTGTGGACAAGGAGGCTATGCTATCTGACCTCAGGGAGGCGCAGAATGGCGGAAAGCCTTTCGATGCGGAGAAGTATATCAACCATATCCCTGCTCACAAGCACGATCATTTCCTTATCCCAGGCGGTACGATTCATTGCTCCGGCGCCAATGCTATGGTTCTGGAAATCAGCGCTACGCCAAATCTGTTCACATTCAAGCTCTGGGACTGGGGCAGGCTCGGTCTTGACGGCAAACCTCGTCCGATCAACATAGAGAGGGGCAGCAAGGTGATCCAGTGGGATAGGAATACTGAATACATAAAGGAAAACCTGGTCAATCATTTTGAGCCTGTCGCTTCGGGAGAAGGCTGGGAGGAGATCAGGACAGGCCTGCATCCTGCTGAATTCATCGAAACCCGAAGGATGCGCTTTACCGGCAAGGCTCCGTTCAATACCGGGGACAGCGTACAGGTCCTCAATCTCGTTGAAGGAGAGGAGGCCGTCGTTGAGAGCCCGTCCGGCAGTTTCGAGCCTTTCGTAGTCCATTATGCCGAGACCTTCATCATTCCGGCCTGTCTCGGAGACTTTACGATAAGACCTTTCGGAAAAGCAGAAGGAACGGAATGTATGGTAATGCGCGCTTATGTGCGCTCCAATGCCTAGAACTGATAAACTGACACTATATAACCAAGAATATGTACGAGAGGGACACTAGAACTATTATGACGCTTGATGCCGGAGGAACAAATTTCGTTTTCTCCGCAATCCGTGGCTGCCGCGAAGTCGTGGAACCTGTCCGTCTGGATGCCGTTACTGATGACGTGAACCGCTGCCTGGCTGTTCTCGTAGAAGGATTCCGTCGTGTGCAGGCTGCCTTGACAGAGGCTCCCGTAGCGATCAGTTTCGCTTTCCCGGGACCGGCTGACTATGAGGCCGGCATCATCGGTGACCTGCCTAATTTCCCTTGCTTCAGGGGCGGCGTCGCTATGGGACCTTATCTATCGGATGTCTTCGGACTGCCTGTCTTCATAAACAATGACGGCAATCTCTTCGCTTATGGAGAAGCTCTTGCAGGAACTCTTCCCGCAATCAATGCGCGGCTCGAGGAAGCAGGATGCTCGTTCAGATATAAAAATCTCATAGGCCTTACACTCGGAACGGGTTTCGGCGGTGGTGTGGTTATAGACGGAACCCTGCTTCGCGGTGACAATGGCTGCGGAGGCGATGTATGGCTTATGAGAAACATATTCAACCCGAGCCTTTATGCTGAGGAGAATGTGAGCATACGTGCCGTGAAGCGTGAGTACAGAAATATATCATCCGACAATACGGAATATACGCCAAAAGATATTTATGAAATTGCAGAAGGACGCCTGGAAGGCGATCAGAATGCGGCTCGCGAATCATTTCATCGCTTGGGGGTTGCCGCAGCTGATGCACTTGCGCACGCTCTCGACATAGTTGATGGTCTTGTCGTAGTCGGGGGAGGCCTTTCAGGAGCCTCTGCATATATTATACCGGATATGGTGGAAGCCCTCAAGGGCTGGCTCCAGATTGATGTCCTCGACTTGACGAATGAAAAGGGAATGGAGGCCTTGCTGAAGGATAATTCTGAACTTCTCAGGGTCCCTGGAAGCGAGCGTCTGGTGCGATATCACAAGGAAAAGAAGACGGGTATCGCTGTTTCTGCGCTTGGCACTTCGAAAGCCGTTTCGCTGGGTGCATATGCTTATGCCCTCAATCAGATAGATACAATTAACCAATAATTAACCCATTTAATTAATAATGAAAAAGACTAAGTTCCACGAATGTCTGGCAATAGCCCTGGCCGTTATTCTCGGTCTGGTTTTCTCTGCCGGCGCATTTGCCCAGAAGGGTCCGGACAAGATTACCGGTACCGTCTTCTCCAATGGAGAATCTGTCATAGGTGCTGCCGTAGTCGTGAAAGGCACGACCAATGGTTCGGTCACAGACCTTGACGGATTTTACTCTATTCAGGCTGCTCCAGATGCAGTCCTTGTCTTTTCCGCAATTGGATATGAAACCTTGGAGGTGAACGTAGGCGGAAGGACGAAAATTGACGTTACTCTCAAGGAGTCCGTGACAATGCTTGAGGATGCAGTCGTCGTCGGATACGGCGTGCAGAAGAAGGTGAACCTTACAGGTGCCGTCACGTCTGTTTCGACGAAGGAACTTGAAGGCAAGCCTATTACGAACGTGCTTGAAGGTCTGCAGGGAACTACTCCAGGCCTCATCATTCAGCAGGGTACATCCACTCCTGGCAGTTCTCCATCGCTTAATGTCCGAGGTAACAATACGATGAACGACAACAACCCTCTCGTCATCATTGACGGAATCGAGGGCTCCCTCGGAAACCTCAATCCTAATGATATCGACCAGATTTCCGTCCTCAAGGATGCCTCTTCAACGGCTATCTACGGATCCCGTGCATCCAACGGTGTGATTCTCGTGACAACCAAGAGGGGAGAGGAAGGCAAGGTCGCCGTCAATTACGATATGACCTATGGTCTTCAGGAGGCGACTGCACTCCCTACCATCGTCGATTCCTGGGTATATGCTGAACTTTATAACGAGGCTGCAGTCAATTCAGGCCGCAGCATCAAGTTTACGGCTGACCAGATTGCGGATTTCCGCAATGGCGGTACCAATGTGAACTGGATCCGTTCCCTCTACAAGGATACGGCTCCTCAGCAGACTCACAATGTTTCCGTTACTGGTGGTACCAAGACGCTTTCCTATATGGCGTCGTTGGGTTATCTCGACCAGAACAGCCTCTTCAAGGGTGATGACTACGGCTATAAGCGTTACAACGGCCGTCTTGGCTTCAACCACAAGGTGAGCGACCGTCTCAGCGTGAACGCAACCGTTCAGTTTACCCGCAACAAAATCAACGACCACGCATACTGGACGGACTGGATCATCGAGCAGGCCAACCGTATGCCTCCGATCTACGAAATCAAGTTTGATGACGGAACCTACAATTATCCTTCAGGTTCCAACAGCAACTCTCTCGAGCGTCTCGAGACTGGCGGATACCGCAGGAGCGTCAACGATGACATCGCAGGTTCCCTCAATGCGAACCTTATGATCATCGACGGCCTCAGCCTCAATGCGATGGTCGGCGGACGAGTTCTCGAGAATGCTACCCACGAGAACCGCAAGGCATCTCTGGCTCCGCAGTCCGGAGACAGCGAAAACCATATTTCAGAGTCTTTCTACAGGGCTACCAAGCTTACTACGACATTGACTCTCAATTACAACAAGTCTTTTGGCAAACACAACATCTCGGCTCTTGCCGGTTATGCTTACGAAGGCGAGACTACAAAAGATTTCAATACACAGAGACTTACCGAGGATTCCCGCTACGATGTTTTCGTCGGCGGTCTTTCCGGTGACGATGTTTCAAATGGAGGCGGCGCTTCGGACTGGTCTCTCTATTCGGCTTTCGGACGCGTCACCTATAACTATGACGAGCGTTATCTTGCTGAGTTCAACATCAGAAACGATTATTCTTCTTATTTCGCGGAAGGAAACCGTTCGGGTGTGTTCCCTTCATTCTCCCTTGGCTGGAGAATATCGCAGGAGTCTTGGTGGGAAAATCTCAAGAGGTAT
>JAILCZ010000009.1 GCA_024689985.1 Bacteroidales bacterium
AGCAGTGCTTCCGGACCATCCTACGCCGGTGAAGAAGAGGACTCATACGAACGAGCCTATTCCTTTCCTCATCTGGGCGCCGGGAATGACTCCGGATTCAGTCCAGACATTCGACGAAGACGCCTGCAAACAGGGTTATTATGGTCAGCTTGAAGGCGACCAGTTCATTGAAGCATTCTTAAAAGTATGATATATTACAGCACAAACAACAAGGAGAACACGGCCTCTCTCGAGCAGGCCGTAGTTACGGGACTTGCATCCGACCGCGGTTTGTATATGCCGGAAAAACTGAAGGCTCTGCCAAAGGAGTTCTTCGACAATATCCAGAACCTCAGTTTCCAGGAAATCGCATTCGAAGTTGCCAAAGCCTTCTTCGGAGAGGATGTCCCTGCCGAAGACCTGAAGAAGATCGTATATGACACCCTCGCATTCGAGACTCCTGTGGTCAAGGTCGAGGACAACATCTACAGCCTCGAACTTTTCCACGGACCGACACTTGCGTTCAAGGATGTCGGAGGCCGTTTTATGGCCCGTCTGCTGGGATATTTCAACGCCAAGGAAGGCAATGACAGACTTGTGAACGTCCTCGTGGCAACATCAGGCGACACGGGATCGGCCGTGGCCAACGGCTTCCTCGGAGTGCCGGGCATCCACGTCTATGTCCTCTATCCAAAGGGAAAGGTCAGCCCTATTCAGGAGTGCCAGTTCACCACCCTCGGCCAGAACATCACCGCAATCGAGGTGGACGGCGTTTTCGACGACTGCCAGGCCCTCGTCAAGGCTGCCTTTATGGACAAGGAACTCAACGCCCATATGAAGCTAACTTCAGCCAACTCCATCAATGTGGCGCGCTTCCTCCCTCAGAGCTTCTACTATTTCAACGCATACGCCCAGATGAAGGCGAAGGGACTTGCCGACGATCTCGTTGTCTGCGTTCCTTCAGGAAACTTCGGAAACATCACTTCAGGAATCTTCGGCATGAAGATGGGTCTTCCGATCAAGAGATTCATCGCCGCAAACAATTCAAACGATATTTTCTACAACTACCTCCAGACAGGAAAGTACTCTCCTAAGGCATCTGTCCAGACCATCGCCAACGCAATGGACGTAGGCGACCCGTCAAACTTCGCCCGCATCTACGACCTCTACAAGGGAAGCCGCGACGCAGTGGCTGCCGACGTGAGCGGTGCACGCTTCAGCGACGACCAGATCCGCGAGACTATCAAGGACGTGTTCACGCGTACCGGATATCTCTGCGATCCTCACGGAGCCTGCGGATACCGTGCCCTCAAGGAGGGTCTGAAGCCAGGCGAGACTGGAGTATTCCTCGAGACGGCACATCCTGCCAAGTTCAAGGATACTGTCGAGAAGGTGATTGGTCAGCAGGTTGAAATTCCTGCCAAGCTCGCTGCCTTTATGAAGGGTAAGAAGCAGAGCGTGGCTCTCTCAAAGAATTTCGAGGATTTCAAGAAGTTCCTTATTGAACGTTAATCTTCATCTTGTTCCATCCTATTACAGGAAGGACGAAGGCAAGAATACAGGCGGTCAGCCAGAAGACGGCAACCGGTGTGAATGAGGTGTGGCCCTGGATCAGGAATCCGGAGGCCACATCTTGTATTCCGGCGGCGATGTAGCTGGAGATGCCCACTATGCCGAGGGCCGCTCCGGTCGCCTTTCTCGGAACGATGTCAAGTGCCATCAGGCCGGCCACGATGCAGTAGAGGACGCCGATGCTGAGGCTGAAGACGGAAACGTAGAGAATATTCATTATCAGCCCGCCTCCGCAGAAGAGGAAGAGGGCGAGGGAAATGCAGCTGAGGATGCCGGAAATGAGGACAGGCTTCACTCTGTTTCCCCTGAACACCTTGTCGGAGAGCCAGCCTGCAGTTACGGTGCCGAGGATTCCGAAGGCTTCGGAGAAGGCAATGGCCTGGGAGGCCTTTGCGAGGCTGAAGTCCTTAGCTTCTTGGAGGAAGAGGACGCCCCAGCCGCTGATGGCGTACTGGGCGATATAGACGAAGGCGCTGCTGAGGGCCATCACCCAAATCCCAGGGTGGCGGAAGACCAGTTTCTGAATCTCCCTCGTAGGAAGGGTGTCAGTCTTCTTCTTTTCTTCTCCTGAGAGTTCCTGAACTGACGGAAGGCCTTCGCTTTCGGGGGTGTCACAGACGAGGGTGCCGGCTATGATTGCTCCGACCAGTCCTGCCGCAGCTGCAAAGAAGAAACCGTATTCCCATCCTGCCCAGCCGACGATGAGGCCGGTGGTGATGAAGGAAATGAATTTGCCGAGGTAAGGTGTTCCGCAGAAGATAGAGTAGTATATGCCGCGGCTGCTGAGAGGAAACCATCTGGAAAGGCTGACGATTCCGGCAGGAGCTCCCATAGACTGGGTCCAGCCGTTGAATCCCCACATTACCGCGAAGCAGACCATCGTGAGGGCGGAAGACAGGCCCAGGGCTCCGTGGAGCAGGCCGATGGCTCCCATCACGAGGTTGGCAAGGGCTGAGACGATGAGTCCCGTGGTCATAAACCTTCTGACGTTGCAGTAGTCGGCTATGAAGCCGTTGACGAATTTGCCGAAGGCATAGACGACGAGCATTGCGGAACCGATGATTCCGAGCTCTCCGGCTGAGAGGATATCGTTGTCAATCAGAGGCTTCTTGACGACGCTGAGCGTCATTCTGCAGACATAGTAGAGACTGTATGCGATGGCGGCGGCCCAGAAAGTACGGGCTCTGAGGCGGGCATAACTTGAAGAGATCATACCCGTATCTACCAATTTTTCAGAAGGTTTGCTTATTCTGAAGTATTTGTAGAATCTGCTCATCGGCTTATCTAGGGAGGCAAATATATAAAGAAAGCGTTATTTTTACTAACTTCGTGTCTCCGTATTAACAACTATACTGTTGAAAATAAAATGAAGAAATTCGTAATCGCAGCGGCACTTGCCGCACTTTCTCTCTGTGCATTCGCCCAGAACAGAACCCCGAAGAACGTAAAGTACAATTATGTTGAGGCGTCCACCCTTACCCTCGTCGGCAAGCTTTGTCCGGACACCCCTAATCCTTACCACAGAATCGACACGGTGAAGTACAAGGGCTTCACGAAGCACGAGAACTGCCAGGTCCGCTGTGCTTCCGGCATTATGGTCGCCTTCAAGACAAACTCAACATCCATCTCTCTTATTACTGATTACGGATACCTCTATGAGGGCGTGACCACGAACAAGCTCGCCCACAGAGGATATGACCTCTATATCAAGCAGAACGGCAAGTGGATGTGGGCTTCTGCAAAATGCCCTGAGTATCAGAAGGAAAGCAAGCCTATCTCCCTCATCAAGAATATGGACGGCACTGAGCACGAGTGCCTTCTCTATCTTCCTCTTTACAGCGAGGTGAGGGGACTGAAGATCGGCGTTGACGAGGGCACCACCCTCGAAGCTCTCGAGAATCCGTTCCGCTACCGTGTCGGCATCTTCGGATCGAGCTACACCCACGGCGTCAGCTGCGGCAGAGGCGGTATGACCTACCCTGCACAGTTCTCCCGCAATACCGGCATCCAGCTTCTGAGCATCGCTTGCAGCGGAAACTGCAAGCTCCAGCCTTATTTCGCCGAGGTACTCAAGGACGCTGACGTGGATGCATTCATCTTCGACACATTCTCAAATCCTACGATTGACCAGATCAAGGAGCGCCTCTTCCCGTTCATCGAGAAGATTCAGTCAACTCATCCGGGCGTGCCTATGATTTTCCAGCGCACCATCTATCGTGAGAACCGCCGCTTCGACACTCTCTCTGAGTATAATGAGAGAACCCGCATCGAGGTTGCCGACTCTCTTATGGCAATCGCCTGCAAGAAGTACAAGGATGTTTACTACATCCATCCTAACGCTACGGAGGACAATCACGAGGCTTCAATCGACGGAATCCACCCTTCTAACTACGGTTACGAGCTCTGGGAGCAGTCAATTGAGAAGAAAGTGCTGAAGATTCTCCGCAAGTACGGAATCAAGTAAATCAGAAAACTGAAGATAACATCTTACGCGATTTGGCGGTCTGGTACATTGTACGGGCCGCCAAATGTGCGAAATAGCCTGCCATAAGGCTGTCAACCGGGTTGAGGCTGAGAATCAGGCAGACTCCCCAGACTCCGAAGAAGGCGAGGACGGCAAGGATGGTCGCGTCCCTGAGGGCCTTGGATTCAGTGGCTCCCACATAGATGCCGTCCCAGGTGAAGGCCGGACATCCGAAGAGCGGAATTGCGCACATCCACCATAGGAAAGGACGGGCCGCTTCCACGACAGTGTCGTCGCTGGTCATCAGCCTGAAGAGGGGAACGCCCCCGAAGGCGTAGATGCCGATGAAGAAGAGTCCGATTCCCAGGCTCCAGGCGAAGGTGAGACGCACGGCCCTGTAGAGATTCTCCCTGTCTTTCATACCGATGAATTTGCCGGTGAGGGCCTCTCCGGCATAGGCGAAGCCGTCGGTGAAATAGGAGAAGAGCATCATTATCTTCATCATTATCGAGCAGACTGCAAGGAGTGTGTCTCCCAGATGGGCCGAGATGACCGTGAAGCCGATGTAGATCGCTATCATTCCGAAGGCCCTGATGATGAGGTCGAAGTTCATCCTGGAGGCCCTGCTGAATTTCTTCATATCCATAGCCTCCCTCAGATCCTTCATATCGAGGCCTTTGACCACGATTTCCCTGTATTTGAAACAGAGTATTGCCAGGGCAAAGAAGAGGCCGGTGTACTGGGCTATGACAGTTCCCAGGGGGATTCCTGCGAAGCCTATCGCCCGTGCGAGGAGGATGCTCGCCGCTACGTTCACTCCGTTGACCACTATGTCGGTAGCCATAGAGCTGAAACTGTCCTGCATTCCTATGAACCAGCCTTTGATTGCAAATAGGCAGAGGGAGGCCGGAGCCGCCCAGATTCTGATGAAGAAATATTGCAGGGCCATCTCCTTGACGGCTTCCGATGAGCCGACGAGGTTGAGGGCCAGCTTTGCGAATGGCCACTGGATGGCTATGAGGCCGATTCCTGAAACGATGGCGAGGAAGATGTAGTGCAGAAGGATCCTTCTGGTCTCCGTCCAATCCTGTCTTCCGTAAGCCTGGGCCGTGAATCCGCCCGTGCCTTCCTTAAGGAAGAGAAAGTTCCAGTAGAGCAGGTCGAAGAGCATCGAGCCCACGGCGATTCCTCCGATGAGCATTGCAGCCTGGGAGTCGAGGTGGCCGGCAATGGCAAGGTCCACCATTCCCACGAGGGAAACGGTGATGTTGGCCAGTATGCTCGGGATTGCGAGCCTTAGGATTTCTCTGTTCATCGGAATTTTTTGTCCTCCTCAAGCATTCCGAGGTAGGAATTGTATCTCTCGGCACTGATTTCCCCCGCATCGACTGCTGCCTTCACGGCGCATCCCGGCTCGTGGGTGTGGGTACAAGGGGCGAATCTGCAGTTGTCGGTGACCCTCAGCATCTCTGGGAAGTAGAGGGCTATCTCCTCTTTCTGCAGTTCGGTGAGGCCGAAGCCTCGTATTCCCGGGGTATCTATCACGAAACCTCCGTTGCAGAGGGGGTACATTTCGTAGAAAGTGGTGGTGTGCTTGCCCTGAAGGTGGGCTGCGGAGATTTTTCCGATTTTCGGATCGAGGCTAGGGTCGAGGGCTTTGATGAGGGAGGATTTTCCCACTCCGCTCTCACCGGAGAAGAGGCAGACCTTTCCGGCCGAGTCTTCCCTGAGCTTGTCCACGCCTTCGCCTGTCTTTGCGGAGGTCTCGATGACCCTGTAGCCTGCTCCTTCATAGATTTCCTTGAATCTTGCGACCTGTTCCGCCGCTTCTTCGCGGTAGATATCCACCTTGTTTAGGACGATGGTAACGGGCACCCCGTACATTTCGCAGGTGACGAGGATGCGGTCGAGGAAGGGGAGTTTGACTTCAGGGAAGTAGAGTGTGACGATGATGTACGCCATATCTACGTTGGCGGCGATGACGTGTGTCTGACGGGAGAGGTTCGTGGATTTGCGGCGGACATAGTTCCTGCGGTCCAGGACCTCGGAGATGACTGCCGGATTTTCCAGTGACGGCTCGGTGCCTTCTTCGTAGGAGTAGCGGACCTTGTCGCCGACTGCGATCGGGTTGGTCGAATCTCCTCCTTTGAGGCGGATTTTTCCCCTCAGGACGGCCGGGAACAGGTCCCACGCAGGAAGCACGGTCAGCATATAGTGGCTGCCCGTGTTCTTCACTACTGTCGCTTCTGCAGTTATCGTTGCCATCGCTTTTGGTTTATCCTGACAAATATACGGCTTTTTATGATTAACTTTGCCCCGTTGAATACGGAAGTAAAATACACTGTCTATGATTACAGAAGAAAAGATTGAATCCTCTCTCAAGGCTCTCTTCGATAACCTTGAGTTCACGAAGGAACCAGCAGGCCTCTATGATCCTCTCCGATATATGATTTCCATTAGCGGAAAGAGGCTCCGTCCCCGTCTCTGTCTTACGACCTATGGTCTTTTCAAGGACGAGTTCACGGAGGAGATTCTTCAGCCGGCTGCCGCCCTCGAGGTTTTCCATAATTTCACCCTCATCCACGACGACATTATGGACAAGTCTCCTCTTCGCCGCGGCGTCCCTACCGTATGGGTGAAGTGGAAGGAGGATACTGCCATCCTTTCCGGCGACGTGATGCTCATCGACGCTTACCAGAGGGTTGCCAAGGCCCCTGCCGCAAAGCTCGCCGATGTGTTCAAGCTTTTCTCCGACACTGCTGCCCAGGTCTGCGACGGCCAGCAGTTCGATATGGATTTTGAGAACCGTACTCACGTGGCAATGAGCGAGTATATGGATATGATCGGCCTGAAGACCGGCGTCCTCATCGCCTGTGCCGCAAAGATGGGAGCCCTCATCGCAGGTGCTTCCGAGCAGGATTGCAAGAATCTCTATGATTATGCCTATACCCTCGGCCTGGCCTTCCAGGTCTCTGACGATTATCTCGACGCCTATGGCGACGTCAAGGTGTTCGGCAAGCCTATCGGAGGTGATATCGTGAACAACAAGAAGTGCTGGCTTACCACCCGTGCCATCGAGAAGGCGGACGAGGCTCTCCGTGCGGAGATCATCGAGTCCCTCGATATGCCGGTGGATACTGATCAGCATAAGGCGGAAAAGATTGCGAAGTTTATGGGCTTCTATGACAGGCTCGGTATCCGCGAGGATGCCCTCGCCGAGATTCAGACCCTTAACGAGAAGGCTCTCAGCTTTGCATCCCGCGTGAATGTCGGTGATGATGGCAAGGCCCAGCTCGCCGCCTTCGCAAACCGCCTCATTGGAAGAACAAAGTAAAAGGATGGATAAGAAAGAACTTGAAATAATGGCTCCTGCGGGCAACTTTGAGTGCCTGCACGCTGCCATTCAGGGAGGTGCCAATTCCGTTTATTTCGGTGTCGGCAACCTCAATATGAGGTCTCATTCGGCGAATAATTTCCAGCCGGAGGACCTTAAGGAGGTCGTGCGCATCTGCCGT
>JAILCZ010000030.1 GCA_024689985.1 Bacteroidales bacterium
CTTGTAGTCAGGGTCGTTTCTGAGAGGCAGCAGAAGCACCGATGCGGCTTTCTGCTCGCTCACCGCAACCCCGTGGTCCTGATACCCCAGGTCAACCACGTTCTCCTTCAGTCCCGCTTCCGCGATGGACTCATACACGGCGGCATCCGTCTTTCCGACAAGGCGGAGACGAAGGCTTGAACGGAAATCTCCGTCTTCGGCGCACATCTTTCCGAGGGCATTCCAAAGAGCCTCGGGATTGCCGTCACCAGGGAAAATACCTGTGTGAACGAGGTTGAAGAATCCATCTTCCTTCCTTTCCTCCGCTCCTTCGAAGTCAGTCTGGTCATAGCCGTTGGTTATCATAGCAACTGGTCTGGACGTCCTCGCCTTCATATCCTCCTGGACAGAAGGTGTGACGGTAAGCACGACCGTGGACTCGTCCAGGACGGCCTGCTCTAGGGCGAAATGCTTTTTCAGTGCCCTCTGGCCCAGACCCATATTCTTGAACCAATACATCTTCGTCCAAGGGTCGCGGAAGTCGCTGATCCACGGAAGGCCGGTGGCCTTGGAAAGCTTGCGGCCGATAAGATGCATAGAATGAGGAGGACCTGTTGTGATTATGGCATCGACAGGATGCTCCCTGAGGTATTTCCTGAGGAAGCGGACTGACGGTCCCACCCACCAGATTCTCGGATCCGGTATGAAAAAGTTGCTCCTTATCCTCAGGGCGAGCGACGGCTTGCCGGGCTTCGAGGTGAGGGTCTTCATATCTGTCGTGCTCTTCGAGCCCATCAGTTTCCTGTAGATGCCATATGGTTCGAGGATAGGCCTCTTCACGACCTCGACCTCCGGCGGAATCTCCCTGCCGAGGGTCTCATCGACCGAGTTCATCTCCGGATTCTCCGGGGTGTAGATCACCGGCTGCCACCCCTCGGACGGCAGATACTTGGCGAACTTGACCCAGCGCTGAACGCCGGAACCGCCCTGCGGCGGCCAGTAATATGTTATTACCAGAACTCTCTTCATACTACATCATAAGGGTTGTTATGAAGATGACTCCGATCACTATAGGAGCCACGTACTTTATAAGGAAATAAACGAAGCCGAAGACCTTGACGCTGGTGCGGAGGCTTCCTCCGTTGGTAAATTCATCGTAAACATCCGATTTCTTCATCTTCCAGCCCACGAAGACCGTGAAGAGGAGGCTTCCGAATGTCATCAGGAAATTCGCCGTCATCTTGTCGCAGAGGTCGAAGACCGTCAGTCCGAGAATCTTCACATCGGCCATAGGGCCGAACGAGAGGCAGCAGAGCACACCGAGTGTCCAGCATCCGGTGAAGAGGATGGCGATGGCCTTGCCTCTGGCCATATGCTTCTGGTCTACCAGGTAGGCCACTCCGGTCTCAAGCATCGAGATGCTCGAAGTGAGGGCCGCGAAGACGATGGTGATGAAGAAGATGATGGCTATGATGCCGCTGAGAACAGGCATTCCGGCGCCCATCTTGGAGAAGATGAACGGAAGGGTCTCGAAGATGAGGCCCGGGCCGGCTCCCGGCTCTATGCCTGCCGCGAAGACGGCCGGCATAATCGCGAATCCCGCGATGAGGGCGAAGCAAAGGTCAAACAAAGAAGTCGAAAGTCCCGTCGTAAGAAGGTTGGAATCCTTCTTCAGATATGAAGCGTAAGTCAGGATGCAGCCCACTCCGAGAGAGAGGGAGAAGAAGGCCTGGCCCATTGCAGAAAGCACTGCGGACGGGGTCAGCTTCGAGAAATCCGGCTTCAGGAGGTAGGCGACGCCAGCTCCGGAGCCTGGAAGGGACATCGAATATATCATTATCACGACGACCAGGACGAAAAGAAGAGGCGTCGTAATCTTGGTGAATTTCTCAATTCCGCCCTTCACACCAGCCATCAGCACGAAGGCGTTGATGAGCATAAACACGGTGTGGAAGAAAAGAGGGGCCCAGGTCGAGGAAATGAAGCCGTTGAAATCGGCCGAAAGGCCCTCCTGAGTGACGTCGGCACCTGTAAACGAGAAGGATATCGCCTTCAGGAGATACTCGAGCGACCATCCTCCCACGACACTGTAGTAGGAAAGGATGATAAGAGGAGTAAACACCGTGAGGAAACCGAGCCATTTCCATTTCTTGCCCGGGGCAAGCGCCTCCATCGCACCGAATGTCGAAAGCTGGGTCCTCTTGCCGATCAGGGCCTCTGAGAGGAAGATCGGGATGCAGAGGAAGACTGCGGAGAAAAGGTACACTACAATGAAGGCTGCTCCTCCGTTCTGTCCTACGACATACGGGAAACGCCAGATGTTGCCGAGTCCGATGGCGGAGCCGGCCATTGCCATTATGGCGGTGAAATGACTGCCGAAATTATCTCTTTTTGCCGCCATCTTACAGAATGAAATTAGCGATGAAAATAATGACTACGGCCACAGGAGCAACCCAGCGCATAAGGAAACGCACCGGGGCGAACCATCTGTAGTTCACTGTCTTTGCGCCGTCGTTGGTAAACTCGTTCCAAAGGTCTTCCTTCGTCATCACCCAGCCGGCGAAGATTACTGAAAGCAGGCCGGAAACGAGAAGGAGAATGTTCGAAGAGAGCCAGTCGAAGAAATCGAAGAGACTCTTGCCGAAGACCGTGACATCGGCCAGAGGGCCGAAGGAGAGGGAACTGAATATGCCGAGGCCTCCGCAGATGGCGAACACGATGACCGAGCCCAGACCGCGGCGGATGCCGAATTTTTCAAGAAGGTATGCGACCACGACCTCGTACATACACATATTCGATGTGATGGCTGCTACGACGATCGTAAGGAAGAAGAGTATGCTGACGATGGCACTGAGGACAGGCATCTGGATGGCCATCTTCGAGAAGACGAACGGGATGGTCTTGAAGATGAGGCCAGCTCCTGCGCCAGGCTCGATTCCTGCGGCGAAGACGGCAGGCATTATGGCGAAGCCTGCGAGCATCGCGAAAATGAGGTCGGAAGCAGCCGTTCCGATACCCGATACGAAGATGTTCTCCTTGCTGCTAACATAGGAGCCGTATGTGATGATGGCGCCCATTCCGAGGGACATCGAATAGAAGCTCTGACCGAGGGCATAGGCGAAGGTCTGAGGCGTCATCTGGCTGAAATCAGGCTTGACGAGGTATTTGATGCCGGCTCCCGCGCCCGGGAGGCAGAAAGAATAGACCATAATCACCAGAATCAGGATGAAGAGGATCGGCATAGTGTATTTGCTGAACTTCTCGATTCCGGAACGGACTCCGCCGGCGATGATGATGCCGGTGAGACCGAGGAAGATCGCCGCCGTGATCAGTGGTGTCCAGGTGGAGGATATGTAGGTCTCGAAGATCGATGCCGACTGGAGCGGCTCGGTGTGTACGAAGACAAGCTGGCAGCTCTTAAAGAGGTATTCCAGGGCCCATCCGCCGACGACGCTGTAGTAGGACGTGATGATTATCGGAATGATGACAGGGAGAAGTCCCGCAGCCTTCCAGAACTTGCTTTTGGGGGCTAGCTTCGACATTGCGCCGTAAGCGCTGACGCGGCTGCGTCTGCCGATCATCACCTCCGCGAAGAAAATAGGGAGGGAGATGAAGGCCGTTGCGATGATATACACAAGGATGAACGCCGAGCCGCCGTGCTCGCCGACCATATACGGGAAGCGCCAGATGTTGCCGAGACCTATCGCGGCTCCGGCCATCGCCATAATCACGGCGAACCTGCTTCCAAAATTCTCTCTGTCTTTCTTAACCATTTTTTACTTTCTGTACATTGTTGAGAAACGGACCACAAGGCCGGACTTCTCATCCACTACTGTCTTGCCGTGGGATTCCACCCACTTGTCCATGAACTCAGGGAAGAATGTGTCCGCGTCGGGAATCGTCGCCTTGACGCGGGTTATGTATAGCCGGTCCATCGTGTCGAGGGCTGCGGCATAGAGCTGTCCGCCACCCATCACGAAGACCTTTCCGTTAGGTCTTTTCTGTGCATCCAGGGCTTTCTGAGCCTCTGCATAGGCCTCGTCCAGCGACGAAACCGACACCACGCCCTCCGGAGCCTGGAACGTTCTTGACACTACTATGTTGAGTCTTCCCGGCAGAGGGCGGCCGATAGACTCATATGTTCTCCTGCCCATTATGACGGGACATCCCATCGTCTTGCGCTTGAAGAACTTCAGATCCTCGCTTATGTGCCAGGGCATCGTGCCGCCGCGACCGATGGCGAGGTTCTCAGATACGGCGACTATAAGACATTTCTTCATCTTAGACTGCTACTGGCGCCTTGATTACCGGCCACGGATCGTAATCCACGAGCTCGAAATCCTCATACTTGAAGTCGAAGACGCTCTTCACGTCCGGATTGAGCTTCATCTTAGGCAGGGCGCGAGGCTCACGGGTAAGCTGAAGGTCAACCTGCTCGAAGTGGTTGAGGTAGATGTGGGCGTCGCCGAGGGTATGGACGAATTCTCCCGGCTCGAGACCGCAGCACTGGGCGATCATCATCGTGAGGAGGGAATAGGATGCGATGTTGAAAGGCACTCCGAGGAACATATCGGCGCTGCGCTGATAGAGCTGGCAGGAGAGCTTTCCGTTTGCGACATAGAACTGGAAGAGGCAGTGGCAAGGAGGCAGGGCCATCTTGTCAACCTCGCCCGGGTTCCAGGCGCATACGATCATTCGTCTTGATTCAGGATTGTTCTTGATTGTATCGATGACATTGGACAGCTGGTCGATAGACCTTCCGTCAGGAGCAGGCCAGCTTCTCCACTGATGGCCGTAAACAGGGCCGAGGTCGCCGTTCTCGTCAGCCCACTCGTCCCAGATACGGACCCCGTTGTCCTTCAGGTATTTGATGTTCGTGTCACCTGAAATGAACCACAGAAGCTCGTGGATGATGGATTTGAGGTGAACCTTCTTCGTGGTGAGAAGAGGGAAGCCCTCGCTGAGGTCGAACCTCATCTGACGGCCGAAAACGCCTTTTATGCCGACACCCGTGCGGTCGCCTTTGACCGTTCCGTTCTGACGGATATCCCTTAGTACGTCAAGATACTGTTTCATATTACTTTCTTGTTGAGAATTCAAAAATTATAGCTTCTTCATAAACCTCGCCCGGTCTGAGCACGGCCGTAGGGAAGTCCGGCTTGTTCGGAGAATCCGGGAACTTCTGACATTCTACGGCCACTCCGTCGTAATCCTTGTAGATATGGCCATTCTTGCCCTCAGGACAGCCTGTAAGCCAGTTTCCGGTATAGATCTGAACTCCAGGCTGGGTCGTCGTGACCTTGACTTCGCGGCCGGAAGTCTCACTGTAGAGAAGCGCAGCGTCCTGGAGCTGTCCGTCAACGTGACCGTCAATCACCCAGCAGGCATCATATCCCTTTCCGTATTTGAGAGCAGGGAAATCTGCCTTTATATCTGCGCCGAGCTTCTTCGGATTGATAAAATCCATCGGTGTTCCGGCTACCGGCACAGACTCTCCCTCCGGAATGAGGGTGTCGTCCGTCGGAAGGAATTCCGATGCGTTGAGCGTCAGGATGTGGTCGAGAATATTTCCGTTTCCTTCACTGTTGAGGTTGAAGTATGTGTGATTCGTAAAATTGCAGACCGTAGGCTTGTCAGTCTCCGCCGTAATCGTTAGGCTGAGGACATTGTCGTCGTCCCATACATACCTTGCGACCACCTTCAGATTGCCTGGATAACCGGCCTCACCATCCTCGGAGAAATACAGGAACTCCACGGCGTCGCCGTCTGTCCTGCTTTCCCAGACCTGGTTCTGGAAGCCGTCCGGGCCTCCGTGGTTGTGGTTCGGGCCGTTGTTCACAGGAAGGGTGTACTCCTTGCCGTCAAGGGTGAACTTGCCTTTTGCGATGCGGTTGGCATAGCGTCCTGGAATCTTTCCGGCGCAAGGACCGTCATCGAAATAGCTCTCAGCCTTCGGATAGCCGATCACGATGTCGGCCTTGGTGCCGTCGCGGTCAGGCACCACCACGGATACGACTCCCGCGCCGATGCTGCTGAGCTCGACATAATTGCCTTCAGAATTGGTGATTCTGTAAAGGATTATTTCCTTTCCTTCAGGGGATTTGCCCCAGACTCTGCTCGTTGTCATTTCAGTGTTGCAATTTGTTCAGATAAGCTATCAGGTTCCTGTACGGGGCGTCCTTCATAATCACGGTCTTGTCCGCCGCGAGAAGGTACACCGAAGGAATTGCCCTGACGTTGTATATCAAGTCGTCTCTGATTATATGGTTGTTGTCATAGCCGCATATCCACGATTGAGGATATGATGCCGAATATTCTTTCCAGGCCTGGATGTCGTCGTCGATGTAGATGTTGACGACGGCGAGGCTGCCGTCCTGGAGCATCTTCTGAATCTTGGCGTCAGCTCCTATGGCGTCCACGATCTCCTTGCAGGCGTGGCAGCCAGGATTGCTGAAGAAGAGGACGGTGTAGCTTGCCTTGATGCCGCCGAGGGTTCCGCGCCTGCCTTCACGGGTGATGAAGCTGAAGTCGGATGCCTTGGTGCCGGCCTTGTTGAGGGAGCACATCTGCACATCGAATTCCAGCGCAGTCCTCTCGTCCCGAGGGACGAACTGCGACTTCGAGAGCTTCTCGACGAACGGCAGGTACAGGTCCTCGTTGCGGTAAGGAGAGTTGACATCGTAGAGATAGAATCTCAGCAGCCCGGACATCTTCTCGAACACTCCGGAAGAGGTGTCCCTGGCTTCGGTCGCCTCCAGGCTATCGTAGAACGAAGAGAAGGCTGCCTTTGCGTCATCAAAGACAAGTTTGCCGCAGACGAATAGAATGTAGGAGCCCATCGCCTCCGACACCGCCTCGTTCCGGACACCGGCAGTGCGGACGGAATCGGTAGGATAGGCCTCTGAGCCTTCCAGGAAATTGTCCCAGTAATGCTCTGCGACGAATTTCGCGGCCTCATACGGGTCGGTATATACTGAAGGCACTTCCGGCGCGCTTGGGAACTGGCGTTCCACTGCAGCGGAAGCCTTGTTTTCACCTCCGTTTCCCCCGCAGCCGACAAGGGCCGCAAAGGCGATCAGAAGGCATATGTACATATTCGCGCGCATAACTAACAAATGTACTAAATTATATTAAATTTGCCCTTATGGATACGACATCAATACATTCTCATTTTGCATCATTTTTAGCGGTCCTGGCCATTTTTTCAAGTGGAGCCGACGTCGCCCGCGCACAGATTTCGACAAGCGGAAGCGACCCCGCGTCAATCAGATGGAATGTAATCAGAAGCGACAACTACAAGCTTCTCTATCCCCGCGGCCTGGATTCTCTCGCCAATGCATACCTGGTTGAGCTTGAACACTGGAGGGACAGGGTAGCAGCCACATCCGGCTATGCCCCGGGCCAGCAGTACAGGCGTCCTACTCCGGTAATCCTGCACGCATACGGAAGCAACGCCAACGGTGCCGTAACCTGGGCCCCGAGGAGGATGGACCTCTTCACCTACCCTGGCCTCAACGACCCTGAGCCGATGCCCTGGATGCGCAACCTCGCGGTTCACGAATCCAGACACGTAGGCCAGATGCAATTCGGCCGCAGCGGCTTCTTCAAGGGCTTCCACTATGTCTTCGGAGAGCTCTTCGCCGGAGCTGCGGCGGGAATATATCCTTCGACGGCCTTTCTCGAAGGCGACGCAGTGACGGCTGAGACCGAGCTCACGGGAGCCGGCCGAGGCAGAAGCGACTCCTTCCTCCGCCAATACAGGATTTCCCTTGCCGACGGAGACAGCAGAAACTGGTGGCAGTGGAGATACGGCTCACAGAAAAAATACACTCCTGACTATTACGCCGCAGGATATTTCGCCATTTCAGGCGCAAGATACGCCTTCGACACCCCTCATTTCACCGACCATTACTTCAACAGGATCCTCCGACGCGGAGGCTTCGCGTTCTGGAACTGGCAGAAGACATTCAAGGAACTTTCCGGAGAAGAAAAATTCAAGGATGCCTTCGCAAAAGTCAGCGAGACCTATGCAGGCGTCTGGGAGGAATACGACAAATCCAGGGACACCGACTCCCTTCCTGAGACCAGGCTCACCAAGGCAGGACGCTTCCACGCAGAATACTCCAATATGGCAGCAGCCCCTGACGGAGTCTATGTCATCAAAACAAGTATGGACAAGGCGACGGAACTGCACTTCATCGACAAGGACGGAAAAGACACCTTCGTCCGCCCGATGACCTCCAAGATCGGAAGGCTGGCCTTCCACGACGGCAGGCTCTACTGGAGCGAGAACGTCTCCGACCTCCGCTGGGAACTCGGCGGCACCAGCCGCATCCGCTACATAAGGCACCACGGCAGAAAAGCCCACAATCTTAACACCAAGGGCCGTCTCGTGAACCCGTCATTTGACGGGGACATCCTCCTTGCCATCGACTGCAGGGAAGATGGCTCCTATGCCATCCACAACGGACCGGCGGCACCTGAGGGAGTCGAACTGACCGAAGTGGCAGGAGGCGGAAAAGAAATCCTTGCAATAGGTCTCAGCAACGACGGCCTGGGCCTCTACCGCCACGACGGCAGCTGGAAGGCGGTGCTCAAGCCATCGAAGGTCAGGATGCACACCCTCCGCGTCCAGGACGGAGCAATCTACTTCGTCAGCGACCTAGACGGAACCGACGAAATCTACTGCCTGAAGGAAGACTCCCTTCTCAAGCTTACCAACTACAGGTTCGGAGCTTCCGACTACTGTCTCTATGACGGAAAAATCATCCTTTCCCTCCCGGGAACGGACGGAAACCATCTGTACTGTGAAAACATTGAGGGACTGAACCCGAAGAATGCTGACTGGGAAGATGTCTATGTCAGTCCGGTCGTAAAGAAACTCGTTTCCCAGGCTGACGGAATCCTTGCTGCGACACCTCTGGACAAGGAAGTCAAGATAAGCGAGCCGAAGAAATACAACAAGCTTGCAGGCATTCCTCACTTCCATTCCTGGGCACCTTTCTATTTTGAGTATGATGAGATTGACGGGCTGAGCTTTGAAGAAAGCAGCGAGGCCCTGAAAAGCGGAGCCTCCGCAATGTTCCAGAACCTTCTTGGAACGGCCTGGGGTATGGTCGGCCTTGGAGTCCAGCAAAATACGAAGAACGACGACTTAAGGCCTATCGGCTACGCATCAATTTCCTGGAAAGGCTGGTATCCTGTCTTTTCCGCATCCCTCAGATTCAACGAAAGAGATGCCTGCGGCTATACGCGCTACCGCGTGACTTCCGACGGAACGATATGGAATGCCGTCAACTACAACGACCAGGACAAAGCCTATTATGAAGCCTCCCTGATAGCCTACATTCCGTTCAACCTCTCTTCCGGAGGATGGAACAGAGGACTTATCCCGCAGGTGAACGTCAAGCTCACGAACGACTCGTTTGACAAGTCGATATACTATGTGACCTATGCTCCGGGAGCGTCCGTAGGCACCCTCACCAAGACCGAAGCCGGCAAGACCATCAACCAGAATCTCATCATCACCTCATTGAGAGGCTATACGATGAGACCTGTTCCGAATTCAGGCATCTATCCTCGCTGGGGAATCGGTGCCGAGGCCGGCTACAGATTCAGACCGGGCCTTTCCGACGTCTTCACGCCAGGATTCTACGCCTACGGATACGGCTATCTTCCTGGTCTGCTGAGCACTCACGGAATCAGGCTCTCGGCAATATGGCAGCACCTGGATTCCGGACTGATGTACGAAAACACCGTCACCACGAGACCTCGCGGCTTCAAGGGCAGCGGCATCAACTCCTACCTCGCCCTTCACCAGCAGAACCAGTTCAAGGCCACCATCGACTACGCTATGCCTGTCCTTCCGGTTGACTGGGGCGGACTCTCACCATTCCTATACATCAGGAAC
>JAILCZ010000043.1 GCA_024689985.1 Bacteroidales bacterium
GGTCAATTACGTGATGAATCACTATACCAGGAAGATCGGAGAAGAATTCGACAGGGACGGAGAAAGAGCCAGGAGAGGCAAAATCAATGAAAGCCTCCTTGGAAGGCTCAACGACCTGCCATTCTACAAGGCGGAAGGCCCAAAATCCCTCGGAAGAGAATGGGTTGAAAATGAGGTATTTCCACTCATTGACAGTTACGGTCTCGATATAGACGACATTCTGGCGACTTTCGCAGAGCACGTCGCCATCCAGATAGGAGCCATAGTGGAACCAAATTCAAAAGAGGGAGACAAAGTGCTGGTAACAGGTGGCGGCGCCCTGAACAAGTATCTTGTCGAAAGGATGGGAGCCCATATAAAAAAGGCGAGCTACATCGTTCCCGACAAGCTCACCATAAACTTCAAGGAAGCCCTCATATTCGCCCTTCTGGGAGCCCTATATATGGAAGACGAGCACAGCTGTCTGAAATCAGTAACAGGCGCGTCCCGCGACAATATAGGCGGCTGCCTCTACAAGGCTAGATAGATTCCTCCTCGTAATAGACCTTATAGAATTTTCCATACTCATCTTCGCCCTGGACTACCTGGTCACGGCTGCCGGAGATGTAGATTCGGACATTGTTGTCCAGTTTGATAACCCTCTTGTAAACCCTTTGCTGACGGCTGCAGGCTGAAGACGATATGCCGAAATTGTCTTCGATCTTCACGTCATTCTTGGCCTCGTACTGTTCCTTGTACCGGCTGAAAGTCTCCGCCACCTGCTGATCCGCAAACACGGCCTCAGTAAACTCTCCGACCGAAAACTCCGTGTTCTCCTTGAAATAGTCCAGAGTCTTGCCGAGAAGAGTGATCTGCTCATTCTTAGACACGCTGAACTCCTTGGGCAATTCCTTGGTGACGAAATTCTTGGCCATAGCCATACAGTTCTTGGTATTGGAATACTCATCCCTGCAGGATTCCAGTCCCAGGAATTCTCCAGTCCAGTAACGCGCATCCGTCTTGTTGGTATTGTCCACGATCTTCACGACGAAGCCTTCATCACGCTTGGTATTGAGGACCAGGGCACCCTTGTCAAGTTTATGTGTACTGATACCCTTCTCAGGCTCAAGATTGAGGGTAGCGCCAAGATCCACCACCTTCAGGAAGGTATCCTTCTCCTCAGACTTGAAAAGGCCGATGGCATCCATACTGTCCCCGTTGTACATCAGGTCGTGGAAATAAACGATGTAGAATTCTCCGGCCTTGATCTTGTTGTGCTCGGAACAGTCGTAAAGATACTTCGCCATCTCCACGCTCTTGTCATACAGGCAGGAGCGGTCGTGGAAGATATCCTTGCAGAGAGAATAGATATAATTGTACGAAGGTCCTCCCTCGTGGGCGAAATGCCAGTTTTCCTCAGTATCGAAAGGTTCCAGCAGGAAACCCCTCATCACGAATCTGAGGTCCGGAGTCAGGCTTACAGGCGACTTTGATATATTCACGCCGTCTTCCTGCACCTTGTTGCCTACAAAATGAGTTACGGCCTCTTCTATTGAAACGTTGTCTATCTGAATCATATTATCTGAAATGAGACGCAAATTTACAAAAAAAGAGACTGACCAAAGGTCAATCTCTTCATTTGTAAGAAACCTATATTGTAGATTACTTCTTCTTGTTTGCGTATCTCTGATAGAATCTGTCGACACGGCCGGCGGTGTCCACAAGCTTTACCTTGCCTGTGTAGAAAGGATGAGATGTGTTTGAAATCTCGACCTTTACAACCGGATACTCAACGCCCTCGACCTCGATGGTCTCCTTTGTGTTTGCACAAGAGCGTGTGATGAAAACAGTGTCGTTAGACATATCCTTGAAAGCTACAAGACGGTAGGTTTCGGGATGAATTCCTTGTTTCATTTTCTTTAAAATTTTAAAGTTGTATCAAATTTGAGCCGCAAATATAAGAAGACTTTTCCTTATAAACAAGGTTATTCTACTTAAATCTGAATGGCATATCCTCATACAGGACATATCTCTTGGCCTTTCTTATCCACTTCTGCTCCTCCAGCTTGACGTGTTCACGCAACTGCTGGAAATCCATCTTGCCCTCCAGGTAAGAATACATCACCGGATCCGCAAGCTTGGTCTGGAATCCGTCCAGAAGTTCAAACTGAGAATACCGGTCCAGGAAGTACCTGAGAAGCTGCATAGTATGCAACAGAGAATGATACTCCACACCAGGGGCGAGCATTATCTGGTAACCATAGCACTTCTGTCCTTCATACCTTCCGGCTGCCGGAGTGAAGGAGCACGGACGCATCAGGACGCCGGCCGGTGCAGGAACCGTCTCCACGAGGCCGGGCTTCACGAAAGGAGCACCGAAATACTCATAAGGACGAGCCGTACCGATGCCGGGAGTGATGGTCGTATTGTTCCAGAGACCGCCGCCACTGTACATCATCGGGGTAAACATACCCGGAATGTCGGAGGCGGGAGCTATGGTCCAGGGAAGAAGAAGCCTCGTAGATTCAGACGCAAGGGCCGAAATGACGTGAAGAGGAAACTTCGCGCCGATCTCCGCATAGTAAAGACTGCAGAGTTCACCAAGAGTCAGACCGTGACGGTGCGCCACCTTAGGGACGCCGAGTTCACAGACACCGTTAGGCATCGTGCCCTCCACTACCCTGCCGGCACAGTTGATATGATCGACGACATACATACTCGGAGCTTCGTCAGCGAGCATATTGAGCGAATCCATCAGCATCATCACGTCGCGCGTATAATTGAAATAGCGCGATCCGACATCCTGGATTTCCACGACAACGGCATTGACCTCGCGGAGCTTGTCGGCTTCGAAAACGATGTGGTTCGTGCCCGGAGTAAGTTCAGTATCGCGTGGATTGAAGATATATGCCAGGTTACCCCTCTTCCGGAAGATATCATACATATAGTCGCCACGCCCTGTATCCCAGCAATTCTGGGTACAGAAGCAGGCGACTTTTCCGTCGTTTAGGGACTTGTCGAGCTGATCCTCGAGCGGGGTTGTCCTGAACGAAAACATTTACTGTCCTATAATTTTGTGAGCGATGGCAATCACGCTCTCAGCAAGTGCGTTTGCTTCGGCCTCGGTCTCAGCCTCAGAGTAGATTCTGATGATAGGCTCGGTATTCGACTTGCGGAGATGAACCCACTGTTTCTTAGCCTCGAAGATGACCTTAACGCCGTCGATGTCGTTGATAGTCTCGTCCTTGAAGACAACCTTCATCTCTGAGAGAATCTTGTCAATCATAGCTGAATCAGAAAGGTCGATCCTGTTCTTGGCAATGGCATACTGAGGATAAGTCTTCTTGAGTTCGCTTACCTTCATACCCTTGTGCGCGAGATTGCTGAGGAAGAGGGCCACGCCTACCATCGCATCACGGCCTGCGTGAATTGAAGGATAGATGACACCTCCGTTACCCTCACCGCCGATTATGGCTCCTACCTCGTGCATCTTCGTAGTAACGTTCACTTCACCTACGGCTGAAGCATAATACTTGCCGCCGTGCTTTTCAGTGATGTCACGAAGGGCGCGGGTAGAAGAAAGATTGGAAACGGTGGCGATATTCTTCACGCCCTCCTTTTCCGCTCTTTCGAGAAGATAATCAGCCACGCTGACAAGAGTATATTCCTCTACGAAAGGCTCTCCGTTCTCCATAATGAAAGCGAGACGGTCAACATCAGGATCCACGGAAATACCGAGGTCACAGCCGTTGTCCACCACAGCCTTCGAAAGATCTACGAGATTCTTAGGAAGAGGTTCAGGATTATGTGCAAAATCACCTGTAGGCTCACAGTTCAACTTTACGCACTCAACACCAAGTCTTTCAAGAAGAGCCGGCATAATAAGTCCGCCGACTGAGTTGATGGCATCAAGAGCCACCTTGAAATGCGCGTTGCGGATTGCATCAGCGTCAACTGCAGGAAGTGCCATAACTGCGTCGAGATGCTCGTCGGTATAATCGTGATATTCGATCTTACCGAGGTCATCCACCTCAGCATAGGTGAAATCCTCCTTGTTGGCACAGTCGATGATGGCCTTGCCCTCTGCATTGGTAAGGAACTCTCCCCTCTCGTTGAGAAGCTTGAGAGCATTCCACTGGCGAGGGTTGTGAGAAGCGGTAAGGATGATACCGCCGTCAGCCTTCGCAAAAAGGACAGCCATTTCCGTAGTAGGAGTAGAAGCGAAACCGCAATCTACGACGTCAACACCACAGGCCATAAGGGAGCCGCATACGAGCTGCTCTACCATCTTGCCTGAAAGACGTGCGTCCTTTCCGACTACGACCTTGTAACGCTCGCCCGCCTTCTTAGGTCTGCGGACGCGAAGTTGATCACAATAAGCATAGGTAAATTTAACAATGTCAAGCGGAGTCAGTGCCTCGCCGGGCTTGCCGCCGATGGTTCCGCGAATGCCTGAAATAGACTTGATGAGTGACATAAATTATTTATTTATTATAAAGATGAATTAAATCATAAGGGCTGAGATGAGGGAGAGGATCGCATAGAACTCAGGAAGAGCGGCGTAGATCATCGTGTTGGTGAGAACGTCGTGACCCTGGCTGAGACCAGTGATACCATTTGCGCAGACCTGACCCTGACGGATTGCAGAGAAAAGGCATACGAGACCCACAGCGAGGCCGACACCGAAGAGGAGGGCGCCCTGAGCTGCGAAATCCTTGCTCATCCACATAAGGAAGGCAACGAAACCGTAAAGACCCTGTGTAGCAGGCATAGCTGAAAGGATGAGGTAGCTTGATGACTTCTCAGGATCCTTCTTGAGAGCACCTTCAGCAGCATTTGCTGCGATAGTTGTACCGATGGCACTTCCAACTCCGGCAAGAGCCAGCATAAGGCCAAAACCGAGATAACCTAAAATTTCGTTCATAATATAAATGTGTTTTTAATTATTAATTCTTTTTGAGAGGGTTGTATCTTAATCCGCGGCCCTCATAACCGCTGTTTTTGAAATACTCCACGAAAGTAAGACGCAGAGGATGCACGAATGCTCCGAGGCCTGAAAGAGCCAGGTTGAGCAAATGGCCAAGCAGGAGGATGAGCACGAACGGCAGATAATGCCAGGTCGGATTATCCACTGCGACGACCATATTCGCAAGATCGTTGAAAGCACCTCCGAGCATACCTCCGGCAAGGCCGAGGGCATAGAGACGGATATAGCTCAACACATCACCGAGGAGTCCGGTAGCCTCGTTGTAGGTGTCCCAGAGACCAGCTCCGATATTGATGAGAGGATTTCTTCCGATCTTGTTGAAGATATAGATTCCAAGGGCAGAAACCACACCTATTACTATCACCACGATCTTCAGGGCCTCTTCAGAGAGAACCTGCGTCGCAGCGAGAGTAGCCGTGATGACTCCGCCCACGATGAGCAGGGTCCAGCCCCAGGTGCTGATGCTTTCCTTGAAACCGAAGCGTACGGTGGAAACGGCAGTCTTGATAATTCTGGCAAGACAGATATGGAACACACCGATGAATACGGCGAGAACCATCTGCGCAGAATAGCCGAACCACTGGACATCGCTTGAAAGGAGACAGTTCCTGAAGGCTTCAGGAAGGAATTCCATATCCTTGATATTCATTCCGAAGAAGGTTCCGAGGAAGGTTCCCACGAAGAAGGTGCCTACGCCGAGAGCCATAATGATAGGACCGAAGCCGTCGAACATCTCTATCTTCATCCATTTCTTGTGCAGGGCAAGGCCGAGAAGGAAAAGGAGAATTCCATATCCTCCGTCACCCATACAGAGCGAGAAGAAAAGAAGGAAGAAAGGTCCGAGAACAGGAGTAGGATCGAACTCTCCGTAATCAGGGAAGCCGTACATACCCGTAAGAGGCTCGAAAAGCCTGATGAAGGCATTGTTGCGAAGCTTGATAGGAGGATTGTCCTCATCCCTAGCCGCATCCTTTTCATAATAGACGTCGAGCTTGTCGAATTCACCGGCAAGTCTCACATCTTCGGCAGAAGGAGCGAAGCCCTCGAACACTGAGACGAGGTTGTCAACAGATTTCAAAGCCGTATTGCCTGCGATATGGAGATCGAGGGCCGACTCGAGGGAAAGTTTGTCCTTCTCTATGAGAACAGCCGTCTGCTCCTTCATCGAATAAATGCGGGCCTTGAGAATGTTGACCTGTCTTACAGTAGAAGCGATCTCAGCCTCGGCATCCTTCCACTGTCCCTCGGGGGCAGCGGCTTCCACAAGCGGGAAAGAATAAGGCTCGCCCGTCCTGGAGACGGTTACGAACCAGGTCTTGGAGCCTTCCTGGCTGATGATTTCAAGCGGAACAAGTTCTTCCCAGGCAGGATCGAACTTATCCGTAGTATAGTAATGAAGCTGGAGTCCGGTCTTTTCCAGACGAGCGACGGCCGACGAATCGAACTCACCCCAAGGCATACGCCTGAGGACCTCCTTGCGGAGTTCTTTGAGATGCTCGTTCAATCCGGCGATTTCTCCGTCGATCCTGATCACGTCAACTGACGGGACGTCTGATGGATCCGGATATTCCTCCTTCATAATTTCAGAGATGGATGCCTTGTCAGCCTCGTTTTCAAGATTATACCTTGAAAGGATCCTGAGGGCTTCCTTGTCCTTGGAAATCTTTTCGAGAATTTCCAGGGAGCGGGAGTCTGGAGACTTGGAACTGCGTACGACATCAACGACGCCCAGCTCCTGGAGCTTTGCCAGGAACCCGGCCGTCTCCCCTGAAAGGAGGACGAAATTCCATTTTGTCATTTTCTCTATCATACGCTCTGCTCCTCCAGTTCTTCTTCCTCCGCGTGGCGGGTCTTCACAATCTTTGAAGATGCCTTGCTGAGGTTCTCCTCGTCTTCCATATAGCGCTTGATCTTGCGTATGGCTTCCTGATATCCAGGAATCTGAACCTTCTCATAGAGGTTGACCTTCTGTGTCGTCTTCTTCCTCTGGTAATCGAGGATGCGGCTCTTCTCCTTGTAAACCTCAGACTCGATGCCGAGTCTTGAGAGTTCCTTGAGAATGGCGACACCATCGGCATACCACGCAGGCTTGACGAACGCGTTGAAAGGGCGGATTTCATAGTGAATCTCACCGAGACCCGGTGTCTTCACTCCCGCCACCTTCTCCGTGAAGAGGTCAACGTCCGTGATGGCAATCAGACCAGGCTCGAACTCATTCCAGAGGGCTGCGAGGTAATCGTACTTCGCAAGGGCCGCCTCCAGTTCGTTCAGAAGCTTGTCCGACTTGGCCTTGGCAGCGATGACGCTTACGCGGAGCGCGGACTCCTTGTTCTTCAACGTAGGGAGCGCGTTCTTTCGCATCTTCAACTGCTTGTTCAGGTTGTTGAGCGAGGTTTTGTTATATTGGAATTTAATTGCCATAAATTATTTCTCCGGCCAGTACTTGTCTGCAATCGCAGCCTTGATACCTGTTTCTGCCTTTGTGAAATACTTCGCAAAGATCTCCCAGGCAGTGTCGAGCATCTCCGTAACGGAGATATTGACGTCGATTGCAAGAAGCTTTGTTGCATATTCCTTAGCATAGTCCAGACAGCGAAGGTCGTAGTCAGAAAGGTCGAAACCATTTTCAAGCTTCGTCTTCGCGTTCTGAGCATCTGCATAGAGACGGACTCCGGCGTTCATCACCTGAGAGTGGTCCTCACGGGTCTTCTTACCCTGAACACGCTGCTTGAGTCGTGAAAGAGAACGGAACGGATCGATGATGACCTTTCCTGAATCAGAGTCATTACGGAGGAAGAGCTGTCCCTCGGTAATGTAACCAGTGTTGTCAGGAATGGCGTGGGTAATGTCACCGTCGTTCAAAGTAGTCACGGCGATGATGGTAATCGAACCGTCAGTCGGAAGCTGAACAGCCTTCTCGTAAATCTTAGCGAGATCGGAATAGAGAGATCCCGGCATTGAATCCTTTGAAGGAATCTGGTCCATACGGTTGCTGACGATTGAAAGAGCGTCGGCATATGATGTCATATCCGTAAGGAGAACGAGCACCTTCTCGTTCTTGTCAACTGCGAAATACTCGGCAGCGGTAAGCGCCATATCAGGAATGAGGAGTCGCTCCACAGGAGGATTCTCAGTCGTGTTCACGAAGCTGACGATCTTGTCGAGGGCTCCGGCTGATTCAAATGCATGCTTGAAGAAAAGATAGTCGTCGTTTGACAGACCCATACCACCGAGGATGATTCGGTCAACGTCAGCACGGAGGGCCACGTCAGCCATAACCTGGTTGTAAGGCTGGTCAGGATCGGCGAAGAAAGGAATCTTCTGACCTGAGACGAGGGTATTGTTGAGGTCGATGCCGGCAATTCCAGTAGGAATGAGCTCGGAAGGCATACGACGCTTGTACGGATTCACGGATGGACCTCCGATGACTCTTTCCTCACCTTCGATTTCAGGACCTCCGTCGAGAGGATGTCCATAGGCATCGAAGAAACGGCCGCTGAGCTGGTCGCTCACCTTTACGGTAGGGGCCGAGCCGAGGAAGGTAACTTCGGCATTCGTAAGGATGCCTTCAGTACCTGAGAAGATCTGCAGAGTAACTGAATCGCCCTTGGTCTTCACGACCTGTGCGAGCTTGCCGTGCACGACGGCAAGTTCATCGTTGGAAACTCCCTTGGCCTTGAGGGTCACGGTAGCCTTTGTAATGGCGTCCAACTGAGTATATATTCTCTGATATGCCTTATTTGCCATTTTCGTCCAAAGTTTTGTTGAGTTCATTAAGATACTTGTCAAACTGCTCGCTCTTGAACTCAGAGTAATTCATCTGACGGATAATGTTGATCACATTCTTGAAGAAGCCGCGGCACTCCTCGAAATCCTCGTAGTTGAAGCTGCGGTCGCAGATTCCGAGTATGAGGTCGAGCATATACTTCTGTCTCTCGATAGGAGTCGTTGCGTCGATCTTGTCAAATGCATCCTGCTGAAGGAAGCAGAAATCAATGAGCTCGCTCTTCCAGAAATTCTCGTGATATGAAATTGGCACGCCGTCGTCACCGAGGATGTTGATCTGCTCCTGAGCTTCCTTACCCTTGCGGACGAGGTTCTTGGCCCTGTTGACATTGGCAACCCAGCCTTCCTCGACAGTCTTGTCGAGATACTCGACGATCTCAGGATACTCAAGATACTTTGAATAAGAGTCAATAGGATTGACGGCAGGATATCTCTTCTGGTCTGCGCGGTTCTGTTCAAGGGCGTAGAAGCAGCGGGCTGCCTTCTTCGTACCCTCAGTCACAGGTTCCTTGAGGTTACCACCGGCAGGAGAAACGGTACCGATGAAGGTAACCGAACCCTTCTGTCCGTTGTTCAGGACGACCTGACCTGCGCGTGAATAGAAGTTCGAAATGATTGCGGAGAGGTCAACCGGGAACGCATCGGCTCCAGGGAGCTCCTCCATACGGTTGGACATCTCACGGAGAGCCTGAGCCCAGCGGGAAGTGGAGTCAGCGAGGAGCAGGCTCCTGAGTCCCATCGCGCGATAGTACTCACAGATTGTCATAGCCGTATATACAGATGCCTCTCGTGCAGCGACAGGCATATTTGACGTGTTGCAGATGATGGTGGTACGCTCCATAAGATAGCGGCCTGTATGAGGGTCGATGAGTTCAGGGAACTCGGTGAAGATCTCCACGACCTCATTGGCACGCTCACCGCAGGCAGCCATCACGATGACATCGGCCTCACCCTGCTGGGCGATAGCGTGCTGAAGCACCGTCTTGCCGCATCCGAACGGGCCAGGAATGAATCCCGTACCGCCCTCTGCGATAGGATTGAAGGAGTCGATCACGCGGACTCCCGTCTCCATAATCTTCGATGGCCTAGGCTTTTCCTTGTATGCCTTGATAGCGACCTTCACAGGCCACTTCTGGGTCATCGTGACGTCCACGTCCTCACCGTCTTCAGAGGTAAGGACAGCGATCACCTTGTCGATATTGTATGAGCCGGCCTCAATGACCGACTTGACGGTAAATTCGCCCTTGAAAGCGAACGGAACCATAATCTTGTGAGGAAGCCAGCCCTCCTTCACCTCTCCGAGCCAGTCTCCCGCAACGACCTTGTCGCCGGCCTTTGCGATAGGAGTGAACTCCCAGAGCTTCTCGTGGTCGAGAGGATCCGTGTACTCACCTCTCTTGAGGAAGACACCTTCCATAGTGGCAAGATTGTTTTCGAGTCCGTCGTAAACGCTCGAAAGAAGGCCAGGTCCGAGTGTAGCCTCGAGCATCTTTCCCTCAAACTCGACGGTATCGCCGTTCTTGAGTCCGCGGGTACTCTCGAACACCTGTACGGAGGCCTTGTTTCCATTTACCTTGATGACCTCGGCCATAAGGTCGGTACCAGCGAGATTGATATAGCAAAGCTCATTCTCCGCTACCGGTCCTGTAGTCTCGACAGTCACAAGGTTGGAAACGATTCCAATTACCTTTCCTGTACTTTTCATATGATGATATTTTTATTTTTCAGCTTTGTACTGTACGCCCTTGAAGGTTCCACGAACCTCGTCAACGAGCTTTCTGAATAGTTCACGGCCCGTACCTTCGTCGAGCTTGAACCATCTTGAAATAATGTGGAGCTTGGCTATGAAGCCGAGAATCGCATCGATGTCGAAATAATCGAAGACGGTGATTTCCCCGATCTTGTCCCAGAGGACATCGTCGAGGCTTCTTTCACGCGAGAGAAGGTCTGTGGAGGCCAATGCGGCCTGCACCTTCTGCGCATCTTCGAATTCAGGCTCTTCTTCCCCGAGGACAAGCACGTCCTGATCCGCACTGCGTCCGAGGGCGCCGTTCAGATAACGGACTTTTGCGTTCCTGAGGTTCAGGTCAAACTGGAAATACTCCCTGATGAAACGGTTCTTTGACGAAAGGGCCGCAGCGTAGAAATCCGCGCCGAGCTTTTCGTCGTCGAAGCCGGACATAAGAAGGTCCACCAGAGCGCGATCCTTCCTGGACAACTGTTCAAGTATGTCCTCGAGAATCGTCTCCGGAGTCACTCCGTCCGGGAATTTCCATTCAGGAGCAATGTCAGGAAGACCTGCAACTATGTACTCGTAGTTGTTCATAGCCTTATTCTCCGAAGAGAAGCTTCTTTGTTACCGGCCTGAGATATTCGCCGATGAGTTCCTTGAAAGTCTCATCAGTGAGGCTGATGAACCAGCCGCCATCCTTTGGTCCGATAGTAAAGCCACCGGCAATCTTCTTGGAGAACTTAGCCTCAACGCCTTTGTTGAGAGATTTAGAAAGTTCCGTTTCCACAAATGGCTTCAAACCAGCCTTAAGATTCTCAGGAAGAACGATTTCAAGATCAGACGCCTCTTCGGCGCTGAACTTTTCAGCCACTGCCTTGATCAATTCCTTTACGAAGTCCTCTGATGAAAGGGCTGCCTTGACGGAGTTCTCCGTGAGGTTTCCTACGAAAAGATTCTCAATATCCTTCTTGGTTGCCTGAAGGGACTGAGCGGATGCTGTCCTGATGTCGCTCTCGGCCTTCGCCTTGAGATCTTCCGCATCCTTTCTGGCCTTGGCTACGATAGCCTCAGCCTCCTTTTTCGCTGCTTCAACTGTATCAGATGCTTCTTTGCGGGCTGAGGCGAGAAGTGCTTCGCCTTCTTCCTTACCTTTGGCAAGCCCTTCGTTGTAGAGCTTGTCCGTGAGTTCCTGCAGTTTATTCATGCATTATTAATTATTAGTTTCTGACAAAACGGTTCTAACCAAGCCGAAAGATACCAATTATTTTGCAAAATGCCGACCAAAAAAGGGACTTTCCAAAGAAAGCCCCTTTGATTCAGCCTTTTGAATCCAAATAAGTTCCTTATTTGATATCGCCTCTCATAGGCCATCCAGTGAGAGTGGATATATAAGGAATGATGCTATGAGCATATTTCTTATGGCCCTCATAGTTAGGATGATAGTCAGAGCCATATTCATTCTCCGAGAACACCTTCTGGAAGAATCCCATATAGTGGACATTGTCATATCCGCACTCCTCCACCATCTGCTTGATGTAGGCGAAGACGTCAACGGCACTCTTAGGAGAACAGCAGAGAATAGGATGATCCTTTCCGTAAGCCTCCTTGATCTCCTTGATGAGAGTGATGTACTGACTCTTCCAGACATCGAACTTAGGCTGGCGACCGGTAGAGAAATCATTGGCTCCGAGAAGGATGACGGTCATTACAGGCTTGAAGTCAGACTTGGATGCATCCCATCTGCTTTCACGGTCCATATCATAAGTCTGGAGGTAGCGCTCAGGCATATACCAACCCTTCACGTTGTCATTGTAGTTGCGGGCGATACCCATTCCTGAATGAGCCACGACGAAGCAGTCTGCGTCAAAATAACGGCAGATGATGGCCTCGTATGCGAGATTCTGGTTCTCAGTCTCAGGACGGAATCTCTCAAGGGCGTTGGCGCCTTCGGTACCATAGCCGCAGGTATAAGAATCGCCCACGAACTCAATCATCCTCTCCTTGAGAGGCTCAGCCTGGAGAAGGGCTCCGGCAGTAGTGAACGACTTCACATAGGTTGTACCCTGCTCACCCTCAGTCCTCTTCGAGATGATGACATTGTGAGGAGTCTTCGGAAGCCTCTTTCCGTAAACGGCCTTGAGGTCTTCAGCAGAGACGAGGACGACGAGTGAATCCTTGCCGAAGGTCGAAACGACCTTGTTGGCAGGTTCATCGGTATTTCTGTCAATCCAGACGTTATAGTAATTCTTCTTGGTATCAGAAACGGTCATTGCGAGGTAATTGCCCTCGAACTTGACACGGGCATAGACGCCAGTCCAGTCAAAAGAGACCACACCGTCAATCTTGTCGACGCGGCCGACGAATGTTATTCGGGAATCAGCCGCAGGCGTTGTAGTGAGTCCGTCATTCGCAAATGAGGACACCGACATTGCCAATACGGCAAACAGGGTTAAGATTTTTGCTTTCATTATGTGTTATTTTAAGTAGTTGTCAAAATATTCGGTAACCTTGTCCATAAGGTGGACGCGATGCAAGCCGCGGACATTGTGCTCCGCGCAAGGATAAGGGAAATAATCCACCTGGACATTGTTCTCTATGCACTTCTGCACGAAACTGAGGCTGTGCTCCCAGACGACGGTCTTGTCGATGGCGCCCTGACAGATAAGCAGCTTGCCCTTGA
>JAILCZ010000045.1 GCA_024689985.1 Bacteroidales bacterium
CACTCCGGAGTTGTCCAGAGGATTGGCCGCTCCGCTGATGCGGAGGAAGCCTGCACACTGCTCGAAGGCCTTGGCGCCGAGGCGAGGAACCTTCTTGAGCTGTTCGCGGGATGTGAATCCTCCTATTTCATTTCTGTAGTCAACGATGTTGGCGGCAAGGGCCGGGCCGATGCCGGAAACGTAACTCAGAAGATATGGGCTCGCGGTATTGAGGTTCACGCCGACGGCGTTCACGCAGGATACCACGGTATTGTCAAGCTGCTCTTTCAGCAGGGCCTGGTCCACGTCGTGCTGGTACTGGCCCACGCCAAGCGACTTCGGGTCGATCTTCACGAGCTCGGCAAGCGGGTCCATCAGACGGCGGCCGATGCTCACCGCTCCCCTTACGGTCACGTCCTCGTCCGGGAATTCTGCACGGGCGACCTCTGAGGCTGAGTAGATGGAGGCTCCGTCTTCGGATACGGTATAGACCTTCACATTCTCCGGGAGGCCTACCCTCCTGACAAAGTCTTCGGTCTCGCGGGATGCCGTGCCGTTGCCGATGGCGACTACCTGTATTCCGTATTTTTCGACGAGGTCGGACACCCTCATTATGGATTTGACCTTCTCGCTCTGAGGAGGATGAGGATAGATGATCTCGTGGTGCAGGAGGCTGCCGTTCTCATCGAGGCAGACCATCTTGCAGCCGTTTCTGAAGCCTGGGTCGATGGCCAGGGTGCGCTTCGGGCCCACAGGGGCCTGGAGCAGGAGCTGGCGGAGGTTCTCTCCGAAGACGCGGATGCTCTCCACGTCTGCCTTTTCCTTGGCTTCCTTTATGATTTCGTTGGTGATGGACGGCTCGAGAAGTCTCTTGTAGGAGTCGTCTATCGCCTCTTTTATCTGCTCTTCAAGGGGTTTCGCAGGGTATCTTCTTTCCTGGCAGAAATCGTAGTAGAGTTTCTTGCCGCATTTCTCGGCGTCGGCGTCGATGTCCACCTTCAGATAGCCCTCGTTCTCCGCACGGAGAATGGCGAGGAGGTTGTGTGAAGGGATGGAAGAAAGAGGTCTTGCGAAGTCGAAATATGAGCGGTACTTGGCGGCTTCAGGAGCCGACTTTCCTGCCTTGGTAACGCTGGCCTCGATTCTTCTGGTGCGGAAGATGCCGCGGAGAGTCTCCCTGACAGACGCAGTCTCGGAGATGCGCTCGGCGATGATGTCGCGTGCGCCCGCGAGGGCGTCTTCCACGGTCTCGACCTTGCCCGGCTTGACGTATTTCTTCGCCTGGACTGCGGGGTCGGCGACGGTGACGTTGTACATCAGGTCTGCCAGAGGCTCAAGTCCGGCCTCCTTGGCCGCAGTGGCCCTCGTCCTTCTCTTGGGACGGTATGGGAGGTAGAGATCCTCGAGTTCGGAGCTTACCGTACATTCCTCTATCTGCCTGCGGAGCTCGTCAGTGAGCTTGCCGAGCTCGCCTATCGTGGAGAGGATTCCCTCCTTGCGCTTTTCCATTTCGGTATAGACGTCGGTCCAGTGCTTGATTTCGGCTACGGCCACATCGTCAAGTTCACCAGTCTGCTCCTTGCGGTAACGGCTGATGAAGGGGATGGTGTTGCCATCCTCGAAAAGTTTGACGCAGTTCTCTACTTGCCAGGGCTTGACTTCGAGACGGTCAGCTATTGTCTTGATATAGAGGCTTTTCATACGGTCATTAGTCCGAAGAAATCACCTTCAGTTCGGACCTGTACGCCGTAAGAATGCGGGATCTTGATACGAATCCCTTGTATCTGCCATCGGAATCGAGGACAGGCAGACGCCAGGCTCCAGTTCTGTCGAACTTGTCCATTACGCTGCTCATCTTTTCGTCAAGATATACGATGGCGACCGGCTGCTCCATCACGTCGGAGACGTGGAGAGACCTGTACAGATCGGCTCTGAAGAGATATTTTCTTATATGGTCGAGGTCTATGAGACCCTTGAAACTGTCGTTTTCACCGACTACGGCCATCACGGCTGAATCGTCCTTGGAGATGATTCCGATGAGGCTCTTGAAGTCGTCGTTCTCGTGTACGCGAGGGTATTTGTCCTTTACTATCGACCTGATGTTCAGGAGGGTGAGGACAGCCTTGTCGTTATCGTGGGTGAGGAGTTCTCCGGCGTGTGCGATACGCTTGGTGTAGATGGAGTACTTCTCGAAGAGTCTGGTGGTTCCGAATGATATCGCCGATGTGATGATCAGAGGGAGGAAGAGTTCGTAGCCGCCGGAAATCTCGGCGATGAGGAAGATCGCGGTCATCGGGGCCTGCATAACGCCTGACATTAGGGCGGCCATTCCGACGAGGACGAAGTTCTGCTCCGGAACTACGATGCCGGAGCCCTCGAAGACGAGGTTGAGGGTGCGGGCTACCACGAAGCCGGCGATTCCGCCGACGAAGAGGGTAGGTCCGAAGGTTCCTCCGACTCCGCCGCCTGCGTTGGTGAAGGTCATAGAGAAGACCTTGAGGAAGAGGACGAGGGCGAATAAAATTGGCACGCACCACTTGGAGTGGCAGAGCATTCCGAGGAGGGATGTCTTCGTCGTGTCTATGTCACCGCCGGTGAGGAGGACGCCGAGGTCGGCGTAACCTTCTCCGTAGAGGGCCGGAAAGAGGAAGATGAGGAGTCCGAGTCCGACTGAACAGAGGATCCATTTCAACCACACGTTCTTCATATCCCCTATCTTGTCCTCAAGCCACATCGTCGTCCTGGTGAAGTAGAGGCTGAAGAGGCCTCCGAAGATGCCGAGGGCGATGTAGAACGGGATGTTCCACATATTGAATGCGCTCAGGGTGCAGTGGAACGGGGTGTTCGTGCCGAGGAGGATATAGGAGACGACGGTCGCTGACACCGTTGCGATGAGCAGAGGCATCATCGTCGTCATAGAGATGTTGAAGAGGAGGATCTCGAGGGTGAAGAGGACGCCGGCGAGAGGGGCGTTGAAGATGCCCGCAACTGCGGCGGCTGCTCCACAGCCGAGGAGAGTGGTCACGTGCTTATATGAGAGGCCCATATAGCTGCCCAGGTTGGATCCGATGGCCGCGCCGGTATAGACGATTGGGGCCTCGGCTCCGACGGATCCGCCGAGTCCGATGGTCACGGAGCTGGCGAAGAGGGATGACCAGGTGTTGTGGGCCCTGATGTGTGAGTCGTGCTTGCTGATTGCGAGGAGCACCTTGGTCACACCGTGGCCTATGTTGTCCTTGATGACGTATCTGGTAAAAATAAGAGCCAGCAGCATACCGAGACCCGGATATACCAGGTAGAGGATATTGCTCAGCCAGCCCGATCCGACAAGATTGCCGTTGATGAGATTCTGGATAAGATGAATTACCGTCTTGAGACCTACGGCCGCAAGACCTGAGACGATACCTACGATGAAGGCCAGCACCATCATCTCGTGATCCTCGGAAAATCTGCCGAGGAAGCGTCTGAGCGGGCGGAATGCCTTGTATGCGGTATTATTCAGTTCGGTATTCATAGGGATTGCAAATATAATAAAAAAAGGCTACGGAAAAACCGCAGCCTAACTTTCATCATGAATGGATTTTATTCGGCTGAATCGTCGCCATCGCTGTACTGTGCGATGTTGTCATCAGGAAGGGCATTTCCTTCATCCGCACCTTCTCCTGGTGCTCCTCCGTCCTCTCCATCTTCGTCCTCGCCTTCAAGCCATCTGTCGATGTCTTCAACATCATCAACCTTGACCTTGATCTTTACGAGGTATATTCCATCTTCGACTTCGATTGTAACGGCGTAGAAAGAGGTTCCGTCTGGTTTCGGATATTTAACAAGGTCTGAAAGATAGTCGCTGAATCCCTTTGGGTACTTCTCATTGAAAGCCGCAAGGAGTTCGGCGGACATATTTTCGTAACTGACCACGTGTCTTTTCTTCTGCTCCATAATTACGATCCTGTTTAATTTCTGTTTATATGATTACACTACCTGTTTCGCGGTGCAATATTAATGCTATTTTTTGAAAAAAAAGGATTTCTGTCTTTTTTTCTTCTCGGGGTCTCTTTCGACGAATACCGGCTTCATATCTCTAGGGTCAAGTCCTGTGTAGAACATCACCGAAGAAGTCGTCATCGGAGTCGGGGTAAAATCCTGGACCTGATCCATCCAGATGCCCCTGAGGGCAGGGTTCCTGGAGAGTTTCTCCATATCCTGCATCATACAGCCAGGGTGTGACGAGATGAAATACGGCACGAGCTCGGTATGGGTGCCAGCCTCGCGGTTCACCTTGTCGAACTCCGTCCTGAGGCGCTCGAAGAGGCGGAAGGACGGCTTGGCCATCTTCTGGAGGACGTGGTCCTCAGTATGCTCAGGAGCCACTTTAAGACGGCCGGAGGTATGCTTGAGGACAAGTTCCTTGAAGTACGGCTTGCAGGTGTCGTTTACGAAGCCCTTCTCGTCGAGGAAGAGGTCGTAGCGGATACCGCTGCCGATATAGGTGTGGCGTATGCCCTTGACGGCATCCACCTGGTGGTACATATTGAGGACCCTCTTGTGGGAGCGGTCGAGGTTCGGACACGGAGCCGGGAAGAGGCAGGACTTACGGCGGCATTTGTCGCAGAGTTCGAGGTTCTTGCCGTGCATTCCGTACATATTCGCCGTGGGGGCACCGAGGTCGGAGATGTTGCCGGCGAAACCCGGCAGCTTGAGAAGGCCCTTGGCTTCCTTGACGATGGAGTTCTCGCTGCGTGATGATATGAACTTGCCCTGGTGGGCCGCGATTGTGCAGAAGTTACAGCCTCCGAAACAGCCGCGGTGGGTGTTGATGGAGAACTTGATCATATCGTAGGCAGGTATGCGCTTGCCTTTGTAGCGAGGGTGCGGGAGCTTGGTGAACGGCAGGTCCCAGAATGAGTCCATCTCGGCCTCCGTAGCAGGAGGAAGCGTAGGATTGATCTGGACGTAGCCGTCGCCCACGGGTTCGATGATCGTGTCAGGATGCATCATATTGGCGTGGGTCTCGATGAGATGGAAGTTCTCGGCGAAGGCGCGCTTGTCTTTCAGGCACTCTTCGTAGCCGTGGAGGAGGAGGGTGTGTTCCCTGACCTTCGGCTTGCCGGTCATCTTGAAGGCGATCTGCCTGATGCGGCGGATCTGGTGCGGGCTCCAGCCGGCCTCGATGGCACGGGTGAGCTCCAGCATCGTCCTCTCCCCCATTCCGTAGTTGAGATAGTCTGCGGGGCAGGTCTCGAGGATGGACGGCATCAGCTGGTCCTTCCAGTAATCGTAGTGGGTAAGGCGGCGAAGGGATGCCTCCACGCCTCCGATGATCACGGGGATGTCCGGGTACAGTTCCTTGAGTATCTTCGTATAGACGGTGCAGGCGTAGTCCGGACGCTGGCCGGCCTTGCCTTCGGGGGTGTAGGCGTCGTCGTGTCGGAGACGACGGGACGCGGTGTAATGATTTACCATCGAGTCCATTGCGCCGGAGTTGACGGCGAAGTAGAGACGAGGGGTTCCGAGCTTCTTGAAATCCCTGAGGTCATCCCTCCAGTTCGGCTGCGGGACGACTGCCACCCTGTAGCCGAATTTCTGCAAATATCTTGATATACAAGCAGTTCCAAAGCTCGGATGATCGACAAATGCGTCGCCCGTGAAGAAGATCACGTCGATGTAGTCCCATCCCAGAGCCTCAACTTCCTTCTTGGAAGTCGGGAACATATAATTGTTTTCGTTCAGCATTACGGGGCAAAGATAAATAATTATTAATATCTTTAGGAGTTTTAAATCCCTATAGAAATTAAGGAAACTTTATGAAAAAACTCATTCTCGCCATCGCTACCCTATCTCTTATGTTCCAGATGGCTCAGGCTCAGGACCTGAAACCAAAGAAAGACAAGGTCACGAAAAAGTATGGCTACGTTGACAAGAACAAGAATTTTGTAATTGCCCCACAGTTCGATGATGCGAACAAGTTCAAGGACGGACGCGCAATCGTCAAGAACAACAAGCGCAAGGGCGTCATTGACGAAGGCGGCAACATCGTCATTCCAATCGAGAACGACGACATCAGTCTCGACAGGAGCAGCGGAATGATCGCTTTCAAGCCGGAGGACCTCTGGGGAGCGGTCGACTGGAACGGAGGCCTCGTTTTCGAGCCTCAATTCTACCTCGCGCCTATGTTCTACAGCGACGGCAAGGCCATCGTCACGGAGCCCGGTATGCAGCTCAAGGGTATCGTCTATAAGAACGGCGAGACTCTCCTTCCTTGCGAATACCTCGGAATCAAGAGGGACGGCAACGGATTCAAGTGTCTTGACACGATGATGGGTGAGCTTTTCCTCGATGCGAACCTCAACAGGAAGCATTACAGCCTCCCAGTAGGAGCTGTCCGTCCTTACTGGACAGGCGGGGACGACGTCATCGCCATTGCCTACGGCCACTATGCCATCGGTGAGAGAAGATACCGCAATTCCATCCGCACGGCCAACTTCAGGTCCAGCTACAGGGTGAACTGCACCGACCTTCTGGATGCCGAAGGCAACGAAGTGAGATGGGGCGACGGACGTTTCGTTCGTCTCATCCTCGCGGAAGACCCTGAAGGACATCCTGGATCTATGAGATGCTGCGGCAAGACTTACACCGTGAAGGCTGAGCTCTGCGCCGAGGACGGTGAGAACATCGGCTACGTCAGCAACTGGGGCAGCTTCACTGGCAAGTGCGAGCAGGGTTACATCTACCGCGCCGAGGACAATATCGACTGGATCATCCTCAAGGACATCAATGCCATCGACGCCGAGTCTTACTCTATGAATCTTGTGGGTTATCGCGAGATTGACAACAGAGGCGACATCAAGGAAGGCCTCGACCTCAGCGGCTACGAGATCGCCAAGATCGGCAACTGGCGCCAGATGAACAGCGTCCACCGCGACATCCTTCTCAACGAGAATGCCTGCCTCGGCTCTTACCAGCCGCTCAGCAGCAGGGATGTCAAGGGTATGGCCATCGCCAACAGATATTACAGGTCAAGCACCTTTCTCAATACCCGCTATTATCTCGAGAATGTGGGCACCTACGAAAGAATCAGCGGAGTCAACGGCCATTTCGACATCGAGATGGACGACGATCCTCTCACGATTACCTTCCAGGACAATTACTCAGGCTACAGCGTGACCACGAAGAAGGAGGATGAGATTTTCTTCGGCCAGAGCAACGACAGATACATCAAGATCGAGCTCGTTCCTGAGAGGATTTCCCGCAGCAAGTATTCTGCAGATCCTTTCAAGTACGACGGCATCTGGGATGACAAGTATCAGTCTGACTACGGTTTCAAGCTCATCCTTACCCTCAACGAGGCTGACGGCAGATATGTGCGCACCCTCGGCGAGGCCCGCCGCATCACCTTCGCGAATTATGATTTCCTCGTCATCGCTGATTTGCACCTCGTGCTTTCACATATGCCTATCCGCAATCTCATCGACAGCAGGGGCAGGATCCGCTACGACCTGAATGGAGACTACAGAAATACCCTGACGAATTACGACAGGGTATTCCATAACAGCAAGGGTGCTGCAGTTATTCCTATAAGGAAAAATTCCCGTTAGAGTTCAGGAATTGTCTTTTCCATCTGGATGCCTCGTGATCCCTTGATGAGGATCACGGCTCCGGATACGGGATTTTCCTTGAGATATGAAGCAAGCTCTTCTGAAGAAGCGAAAAGGAGGACGTTTTCAGCGTTCTCTTTTTTGTTGTCCTTGATTTCGGCGAGGGCTTTGCGGAATTCTTCTCCCACGAAGGCGATGCGCGCTCCGGTAGCGATTGCTTTCCTGGCGATTGCTATATGCTCCTTGAGTGAGTCTTCACCGAGTTCACGCATATCTCCCAGCAGGGCCATCTTGCAGTCCGCCTGCACGAGGGCGAAGTTGTCCAGGGCTGCGTTCATACTTGACGGGTTGGCGTTGTAGGCATCCACGATAAGGGTGTTGCGCTCCGTCTTGGTCATCTGAGAGCGGTTATTGCTCGGTACATAGGCGGCGATTGCGTCGATGGCGTCGTCGAGGCTGACTCCAAAGTGACGTCCCACGGCCACTGCCGCGCGTACGTTAACTGAATTGTAGGATCCGACGAGGTTGGTCCTGAGCATCTTGCCTTCGATGTTCATCGTGAGGAAAGGATTCTCCGCCGTCGTCGGAAGGATCTCGTATTTCAGGGCGTAGGCCTCGGTGCGGAGGTCTTTCCTGTCGGCTGCCATCTTCATCAGGATAGGGTCTTCGTCGTTTACGAGGGCGAGGCCGTCGTGTCTGGCGAGGAAGTCGTAGAGCTGTCCCTTGGCCTTCTGCACTCCTTCGAAAGAGCCGAAGCCGAGGAGATGGGCCTTGCCCACATTGGTGATGAGGCCGCAGACTGGCTCAACTACGGTTACGAGATGCTTGATGTCGTCCGGATGGTTGGCGCCCATCTCCACGACTGCGATGTCGGTTTCCGCCGGATCGATCCTCAGGAGGGTCATCGGCACGCCGATGTCGTTGTTGAGGTTGCCTGCTGTTGCGGCCACCCTGTATTTCTTGGCCAGAACGGCCTTGATGAGTTCTTTGGTCGTGGTCTTTCCGTTGGTTCCGGTAAGGCCGAAGACGGGCACCGTCAACTGCCTTCTGTGGTAGTTGGCAAGTGCCTTGAGCGCCTTAAGCGTGTCGGGGACGGCGATCACTCGCCTGTCCCCGCTCGCTGCAGCGTCCGAATCCGCATTTACAATGGCGTATGCCGCCCCGGCTTCGAGGGCCTTGAGGGCATATTGGTTTCCGTCAAAATTCTCACCCTTGAGGGC
>JAILCZ010000090.1 GCA_024689985.1 Bacteroidales bacterium
TCAAAGACATTCGAATATCCTTTCATTCCGCGCAGTGCCGGTGATTTTGAAATCGGACCTGTGGAATACTCTTACTACGACATCAATTCAGGCAGATACGTCACCCTGAAGAGTGAGCCTCTCAAACTCCGCGTACTCCGCGGGGAAGGCGGGTCTGCGGAGACAGAAACCCAGATTCTTCCTTCTGGCGTAGCCAAGAAGGGAGTGAAGAATCTCGGAGGAGACATCAGATACATCGCTACCAAGGCACCGTCATTCAAAAGCGGCGGTTCATTCTTCTACGGCAGCGCCTTCTTCTGGAGCCTCTTTATGTTGATCGTTCTGGGCGGAGCGGGCTTCTTCGTTTCTATGAAGTATCTGGCTAACCGCAGGGCCGATGTCGTGGGCACCAAGAACAGAAGGGCTACGAAGATGGCCCAGAGAAGACTCAAGGAGGCCGGAGGCTACCTTTCGCAGAACCTCTACTCTGCCTTCTACGAGGAACTTCACAAGGCCCTTCTCGGCTATGTTTCGGACAAGCTGAATATGAATGCAGCCGATCTCAACAAGGACAACATAGCACAGGGACTTTCCGCAAGGGGAGTGTCCGAAGACCTCGTTAGTGAGTTCGTAGGCCTTCTGGATGCCTGTGAATTCGCAAGATATTCTCCTGATGCCGGCCACGACGCAATGTCTGCTCATTACGAGGCCGCAGTCAGGAACATTTCATCAATTGATTCATCTATGAAGGGAAGAAAAACCTCTTCCAAGGCCGTGACCGTAATCGCCGCCCTCATCGCATTCTCAGGCGTGATGAACGCTGCTGAAGTCAATTATCCGGATTCTCTCTGGACAGTCGGCGCCGAGGCTTATGCCAAGGGCGACTATGTCTCTGCCCAGAAGGCCTGGAGTTCGATCGCAGACCTTGGAGTCCAGTCTGCAGACCTTTTCTACAATCTCGGAAACGCAAGCTTCAAGTGCGGTGAAACCGGCCGCTCAGTCCTCTATTACGAGAAGGCCCTCAAACTGAATCCTTCTCATTCTGACGCTAAGTTCAATCTGGAATTCGCCCAGAACCAGGTTCAGGACAAAATCGATCCGGTACCTGAATTCATTCTCACCACCTTCGCACGCAAGATTTGCTGGCTTATGAGCTCCGATGCCTGGGCTGTTATTTTCCTTATTCTTGCAGCAGGATTTGTTGTGGGAACCCTTATTTTCTTGCTATCTTTGAGCCCGGTTTCCCGTCGCGTCAGCTTCTATTCCGCAATAGCGGCTCTGCTGCTTGCCCTCTGCAGCCTCGGATTCGCATCCTGGCAGAAGTCAGAATACCAGAAGGCCGACCAGGCAATCGTGATGCTTCCTGTATCATCCGTCAAGAGTTCCCCTTCAACTGAAGGCTCAAAGGACCTGTTCGTCCTCCACGAGGGTACGAAGGTCAAGGTTCTCGACGAAGTCGGCGAGTGGGCCAACATTGAAATCGCAGACGGCAGGCAGGGATGGATCAGAACCACAGATATTGATAAAATCTAAAACGGAACATAATGAAAAGATTCTTTGCTGCGGCACTTGCTCTTGTGCTCGCCTTCGGGGCGACGGCTCAGGAGAAGCCGATTAAGTTCGCATTCGTAACTGATACTCATTTCAGCTTCGGCAGTCCTTCGGTAGAAGGTCTCGGAAAGGTCGTGCGTGACATCAATTCGCAGGATGACCTGGACTTCGTGGTATTCGGAGGAGATATCACTGACTTCGGTACGGATGAGGAAATCGCAGCATCGAAGTCCGTCATTGATTCTCTCAGATACAAATATTACATCGTAGCCGGCAACCACGACTCAAAGTGGTCCGAAAGCGGCTGCAATACCTTCAAGGAGGTTTTCGGATACGAGAACTTCAATTTCGAGTTCGGAGGATGGAGATTCCTAGGCTGCAACTGCGGTCCTGATATGAGGATGGCTCCGGCCCTCCTTCCCAGGGAGACCTCAGTATGGCTCAAGAGCCTTCCTGCAGGCGAGAAGACAATCTTCATCAACCACTATCCTCAGGATTCATCAGTTCTGAATTATTTCGACAACGTAAGGGAAATGAAACGCATCGGCGTCCGTCAGGTAATTGGCGGTCACTGGCACAGGAACACCATCCTGAATTATTCAGGCCTTCCGGGAGTCCTCGGCCGTTCTGCCCTCGCTTCAGGTAATTTCCCAGGCTACAATATCGTCACCATCAAGGACGACCATATTACTATGCAGGAGAGAAGGGTGTTCTCACACGGTTCCTATGTCCTCTTCTCGCCTTGGTATGAGAAAGACCTGGTCGAGGTGAAGGATACCGTAAGCTATGACAGCCACGGCCTTCCTGCTGACTATCCTTGGACCAGATATGATGTCAATGACAAGTACCCTGGAGTAAAGGAGGTCTGGAAGGTGAATGACAACTCCAATATCGTCGCCGGTTTTGCGAAGGACGGTGACAAGGCCTGGTACACCACGGCTTCCGGTTATGTGAGATGCATTTCCCTCAAGAACGGAAGACAGCTCTGGACGAAGCAGTTTCCGGGCAAGATTTTCTCCACTCCGGCAGTATGCGGCAGGAGCCTCGTCTTCGGCTGTACCGACGGCAGGATCTATTCAGTGGATTCAAGGAGCGGAAAGATATTCTGGGCTTACAAGGCAGAGAAATCAGTAGTCGCATCACCTCTCATCCGTGACGGAAAGGTGTTCATCGGAGGCTCCGACGGAGTGTTCCGCTGTCTCGACCTTGCGACAGGCCGCCCTGTATGGGAATTCAAGGGAGTTGAAGGTTTTGTTGAAAGTACTCCTTACGTGGATGACGGTCAGGTCGTGTTCGGATCCTGGGGCAGAACCCTCTATTCGCTTGATGCACGTACCGGAGAACTCCAGTGGACCTGGAAGACTCCAGGCTCTTCGAGGATGTATTCTCCTGCAGCCTGTGTGCCTGTGAAGTCCTGTGGCAGAATTTTCGTGGCTATCCCTGACAGGAAGGTATATGCCCTCGACGCAAGGACGGGAGAGTATCTCTTCAGGGTGGATGGAGGCCGCGAGGCCATAGGCCTTTCAGAGGACGGACTCAACGTCTATGCGAAGACGATGTACAGCAAGGCCTACAAGATTTCTGCAGCAGTTCCTGCCGAGAAGATGGATGAGAAGGGCCAGCTTTCAGACTCTCTCAAGACCTGGCAGGTCAATGACTATACAAAATACGAGATTTCTCCTACTCCTATAGTGGAGAAGAACGGAATCGTCTTCATCCCTACGGACAAAGGCAATCTCATTGCCCTCTCCGCAAAGGACGGCAGCCTCCTCTGGATGCACAAGCTTTCAGTCGCCCTGATCAATCCGATGCAGGTCTGGACATCCGGAGACAAGACGATGGCCCTGGTCTCAACGATGGACGGCGTAGTCTCACTTCTTGAAATCTAACACACCACATAATGACCAAGAGAATAATCGCGATCCTTATCGCATCAGCAGTCGCCCTCGCCTCGGCAGCAGGCCTTAGAGCGCAGAACGTCGCACCAGCGGACATCCACCTTCCAAACCAGGAAGAAGTCAACCAGCAGATTTTTGACAAAGTCTATTCGGCCGTCAAGGCTGATGCCGACAGGCCAATGCCGGAACTCGTCGTCAAAATCGCCAGGCAGTTCCTCGGAACCCAGTATATCTGGGCTTCACTCGAGACCGAGCCTGAGCAGCTTCAGGTCTATCTCGACAAGACTGACTGCATTCTCTTCGTCGAACTCAGCACCTGCTTCGCCCTTACCGTAAAGGGTTACGAAATCGTGCAGGCCGGTGACGGACAGAATTTCTGTCTCCGCTCCGAGCCGTCAGTGAGGAAGGCCGAACCTACCTACCAGACGCTCTGCAACAATATCAGAAATATGCGCTACCGCCTCGGTGTAGTGGATGACTACACCTCAAGAATCCATTATACTTCAGAGTGGATCCTCCAGAACCAGACCAACGGTATCGTCGAGGAGTTCTCAAAGGAAATCGGCGAGCAGTTCGACCAGCCGTTCTTCTATATGAGCACCCATACTGACACTTATGTCCAGCTAAAAAATAATCCTGACCGTCAGGCCAGGATCAAATCTATGGAAGAGCATATCGCTGCTCAGACTCCTTTCTTCTATGTCAGTCAGGCTAATCTCCGCAAACCGGAGGTGATTTCTCAGATTCACAGCGGTGACATCATCGCTTTCATTTCTCCTCGCGACGGCCTCGACCTTGCCCACGTGGCAATCGCCTGCGCCGATGAAAAGGGAGAGATGCACTTCATTCACGCCTCATACGGCAAGAAGAAGGTTGTCTTTGAAGCTGAATCTTTGGCGGATTATGCGACAAACGGCATTCGCGTCTGCCGCTATAATCCTGCTCTCTAAATCTTTCTAATAAAGCTGTCCTACGACTTCGAACAGAGGCTGACCGTTCTCGACGATCAGTCTGTAGATCGTGTCGTCAACCTGGTAGAGTTCGTATCCGCGGATTACAACTTCCTGTGCGTCGTAAGGGAGTTCGTCAACGAGGGCTCCTGCAGGAGGAGTGATTGCGACATACTCACCGTATGAGTTGAGGATGTAGTAAATTCCGTCTTCGTAGAAATACTCCTTGTAGGCATTGGCGTGTGATTGTCTGAGTCCGAGCTTGTGGGCAAGCCTCTGTGAGGTGAGACCTCTTGAGGATGCTGAAGAGTAGAATGAGAAGTCAACTGCGTAAAGACCTGCGTCGATGAGAGACCTTGTGAAAGTTACTCCGTAAGGAGGGCGTACGACGATGTACGAACTTCCTGAAGGACGGTAGTAAATGCCATCATAGTAATAGTATGTCACGCCTCTGTGATGTACGGTCCTGTAGTTTACCGGCAGACGGTTGATCTTGTATCCGAAATGGTACTCAGGACGCATATGTCTGCGTACATAGGAATTGTGATATCCGTTTGAACGGTATGGCTGAACCCTTGGAGTCGTGTTATAACGAGGTGCTGCGTAACGGTGGTCGTCGTAGCGGCGGTTGTGGTCATACTTGCGGTTGTTGTCATAACGGCGGTTGCTGTCGTAGCGGGTGCTATTGTTGTTGCCGTTGTCCCTGTGGTAGCTGCTGCTCCTCTGAGACTGTGCTGCCTTCGAGTTATATGGCGTCGAGCGTGTGGCGCTGCTGCTGTTCGTGCGGACCGGCGTAGTGGTTGTCGACCTTGTAGCTGATGACGACGACTTTGCTGCAGAAGACGACTGTGAGGCAGGAGTGCTTCTCATTGAAGTGGTGCTCTGTCTTGAGCTGCTCTGCTTTGTGGCGCTTTCCTTAGATGTATTTGAAGTTGTCGATGATCTGTAAGAAGTTCCGGAAGCGCGGCTTGTGCTCTGAGCTGAAGCCGCAGGCATCGAGAGTATCATCGCTGAACCGATGAATAATCCGATGATTGAGTTAGTGATTGTTCTCATATGCTTTGGTTTTTGGTTCATTTATATAGATAGTACTTCTTGGACAAAAGTTTAAACGCCTCGTTGTCTTTTCTCCAATATTCTGCGATTGCATCCACTTTGAGCTCTTCTCCGAAAGCTTCGCGGATGTGGGTCGAGCCGCAGACTTTGTCGAACATATTGTTCCTGCCTTCAGAGAGCTTGAACGGATTGCGCTCAGGATAGAGCTTGCCGACAGCCTGCATCACATAGAAGTTGACAAGGGTAGGTTCTGCCGCTTCCCAGTCTGAGAAGTAGAACTGCACTCCGTGGATGAGTTTTGCCGCATCCTGGCCCCAGAAAGGCTTGAAGTGGATTGTCCTGAACTCGATGCCAGGAAGGCCATATGAGTCGAGCTCGGCCTTGAGGGCGTCTGCGTCCATCCATTCTGCTGCGAATACCTGGAACGGGAGGGTGTATCCTACGCCGATGTTGAGGTAGCCCTGGAATTCTCCGAGAATACCTGAGGTAGGGTAGTAGAGGGCTGATTTCTCTGATGGGATGTTAGGTGAAGGCAGGATCCACGGAAGGCCTGTCTTCTCGTATGTCATATCTCTGGTCCAGCCTTCCATAGGAACGACTGTGAGCTTGCAGGAAAGCGGCTCTTCATTGCCCTTCTCTCCGCAGTTGAGGCCTTCCTCGTTGAGGAGGAGGGCAAGCTCGCCCACCGTGAGACCATAGATGTAAGGAATCTTGAATTCGCTGACGAAGCTGTAGCATCCGTCTTCCACATAGCTACCTTCAACCTTGTTTCCGCCGAGCGGGTTAGGACGGTCGAGGACCATAACTTCAATGCCCTGCTCTGCGCAGGCTCTCATCATAAGTCCGAGGGTGCTGATGAAGGTGTATGAACGGCTGCCGATGTCCTGGATGTCGTAAACCACGACGTCGAGGCCCGCGAGCATCTCGGGTGAAGGCTTTCTGTATTTTCCGTAGATGGAATATACTTTCACTCCGGTCTTCGGGTCTGAAGCGTTGTCCACCTTGTCGCCGGCATAGGCGTCTCCGCGGACTCCGTGCTCAGGTGCGAACAGGGCCTTGAGCTCTACGCCAGGGGCTTCGCTGAGGATGTCAATCGTGCTTCTGAGCTTGCTGTCAACTCCGCTTGGGTTGGTTACGAGGCCGACTTTCTTTCCCTGAAGCCCTTCGAAATTCCTGGCTTCAAGCACTTCGATGCCGACTTTTACCTTAGGAGCAGCGGCAAGTGTCGCCGTGAGGACGAGTCCTGCAACAGCTGATGCGATTGTCTTTAGATTCATTTTTATTTTTGTTTAGGGTTAGCTATTCTGCCTGAGAAGAGGACGTCCGATGTCCTGTTGTTCACGATCAGGAATACGAAAGGCCTGTTGACATTCATTATCTTGCAGTCAACCGGCACCATCGGTCCGACGGAAGTCAGCCTTATTATTATTGCCGTCACTGCTGCCGCCTCCGTTCCGGATTCGGTCACGTCAATGTAGCATTTCTGAATGACCTTGTCCACGGCCACGTCTGCGTCCGTCATTTCTGAGAATTCGGCTCCAGGAGCGAAGGCTTTACGGATTCCCATCTCCTTGAGGATGCCGTTCATCACGAGGGACGTCTCCACCTTGAATTTTGGAAGCGAGAGCCTGACCCTCTCTTCCGTCAGGTTTTCAGGGTCGAATGAATATTCCTGGGGCTTTCCTTCCTTCGGGAGGATGATGACCATCGAGTATTCCCTTCCTTTGTACGGAAGTGATACGATCTGCGAGTTTTCCGTCTCTCCGTATCCGAAGTGCTTCTCGCAGTTCATAAACTTGCGGGTGTAGTCTTCTGCTCCGTGGAAGATGTCTTTTTTAGTCTTTTCTTCCTTGAATTCCATCTCCCAGGCTCCATTGAAATAAAGGGCGTTGATGAGATAGAGGACATCGGTAGACTTGGTCTTGTCTATGATGGAGTTGATCTTGCCTTTGGTGTTCTTCGAGCACCAGGAGTTGATCTCTCCCACTGTCTTGGGCTTTGAGAAGTCCCTGCGGAAGCTCTGGGCTGCAAAATCGGTCTTGAGCGTGTTCTCGTAGGCTTTCTTCAGCTTGAAATCCTTCCTTATCCAGACGGAGTTCGCCGTCTTGACGGTGATGTCCCTGTTTTCGGGCATCTTGCCGTAGAGCGGACCTCCGAGGGTGGACAGGATCTCAGCCTTCGTCTCTCCGGCGGCTCCTTCTGCTAGCATTGACAGGGCTTCGCCTGCGCTCCAGGCTGAAACCACTACATTCTCTTCAGGACTTGCCGCATTGACGGCAGTCCTGATCAGCTCCGTCTCGTAGTCTCTTCTGTCGGTGAAACTACATAGAAACAGAGTTGCGGCAATGGCCGCAAGCGCTTGACAGGCCTTGATCATATTGATTTTTATTTTCTGCCGTAGTCAGCAGGCACTTTCTTGCGGGCGAAGATGGTTACGAGTACCGTCGCTACGCAGCAGGCCATTACCATCCAGAAGAAGTTGACATATCCGATGGCTTCCTGGATGTATCCGGCAACGAAGCCCGGAAGCATCATACTGAGGGCCATGAATGCCGTGCAGATTGCATAGTGTGATGTCTTGAATTCTCCCTCTGAGAAGAACATCATATAGAGCATATATGCAGTGAATCCGAATCCGTAGCCGAACTGCTCGATGGCGATCGCTATGCTGATCACGACGAGGTTGGTAGGGAGGAAGACTGCGAGATATACGAAGGTGAGGCAAGGGAGAGTCATACAGGCAGCCATTGGCCAGAGGGCCTTCTTGAGGCCGACCTTGGATGCGAAGACTCCTCCGAGGATACCTCCTGCGAGGAGGGCGAGGACTCCGATTGTTCCGTAAACAACTCCTACGACGTCTGTTCCGAGGCCAAGTCCGCCGAATGTTTCGGTGTTGGCTACGAGGAACGGCTGGCACATCTTGATGAGGAAACCCTCAGGAAGACGGTAGAGGAGCATAAACGCTATTGCAAGAAGGCAGCCTGGCTTGGTGAAGAAGGTCTTGAATGAATTGAGAAGTTCCTTTCCTGTCGAACTGTCGCTGTTAGCGTCGATACGAGGCTTGTCTTCTGCCGGTTTCGGAAGGGTGAAGGTATGGTAGAGGGTTACGAGGAAGAAGGTCACGGCTCCGACTCCGAGGGTGATCTGCCAGGAGAGAGGAATGTTGCCGGTGTTTCTTTCGATCATACCTGCTATGAATACGAGGATTCCCTGTCCGAAGACTGATGAAATTCTGTAGAATGTGCTTCTGATGCCGATGAATGCGGCCTGGCTGCTCTGGTCGTGTGCCAGCATATAGTAGCCGTCGGCTGCGATGTCGTGGGTCGCTGATGCGAACGCGGCGATGATGAACAACACTAGGGTGAACCAGAACATTCCTACAGGGGTGCTCTGGGATGCGATGAGCTCAGGGTCCGGTTTAGGAAGCGTAACGGTGAGCATTACGAGCATCGCCGTCATAAGGATCTGCATAGTCACGATCCACCATCTCTTCGTCTTTACGACGTCAACGATAGGACTCCATATTCCTTTAAGGAACCAGGGGAAGTAGAGTAGGGTTGTGAAAAATGACATTGCTCCGTTTGGAACTCCCATTTTTGTGAACATCATCACAGAAATGTTATTTACGATGAAGTAGGGGATGCCTTCAGCGAAGTAGAGGGTAGGGACCCACCACCATGGCGATTTTGTTAGATTCTTTGTTTCCATTATGTGACTAGTAAACCGCACAAAAATACTAAAAAAATATGTACTTTTGCCCCTATATGAAACAGAACGGAGTATTTACATCTGAAAATAAGTACGTGACGGAATTCAATGTTCCCTGCTACGATGCTGATTCCAGATTTTTTATGAAGCCAAGCGCTTTTATGGACCACGCCCAGGAGATTGCTTATCTTGCGGCAACACATCTTGGTTTCGGATATGATGACCTTTTGAAACAGCACACTGCCTGGGTTCTTTCCAGGTTTGAATATCGCTTCGTCAACACTCCTAAGTGGAGGGATTCCCTCCAACTTCATACCTGGCACAAGGGAACGGACGGCCTTTTCTCTCTCCGTGACTTCCGCCTTATGTATGAGGACGGCACTCCTGCCATCGTCGGCACCAGTTCCTGGCTCGTGATTGACGTGGACACCAGAAGGCTTGTCAGGAACGACGAGTACGAGAAGCTGGTTCCTCCGGGATCAATGAGCAGCGACGACGCCATCGAGGAGCGTGCTCCGAAGATTTCTATGCCGAAGGGCGTGGAGCCGGAGTTCGTCAAGGACCACGTCGTCGGATATTCCGACCTCGATTTCATCGGACATACGAACAACGCCCGCTACATCGTCTGGGCGATGAATGCGATTGACCCTTCCATCACCTTCGAACACGACGTGCTTGCGGTAAGGATCAATTTCAACAAGGAGACTACGGCCGGTGAGACCGTGAGCCTCTACAGATTCTGCCGCGAAGAAGCCGGCAGGATCGTCTGCACCATCGAAGGAAAGGCGAACGGAAAGTCCGCATTCATAACTGAAATAGATTTCGCCCTCTGATGTTCGAATTGTTCTATCCTCCATATCCTGCACCCGAGGTTCCGAAACCGACTGCGGACGCCCCGTCCACATCCCTCGTGACTTCAGGGGAGAAGCTGCCGGTCATCGACCCGACGGGTATGGTCATAGGACAGGCGGCCAGAAGATACTGCCACGGCGGAGCCAAACCCCTCCATCCTGTTGTGCACCTGCACATCCTCAACAGGAACGGAGACCTGTATCTTCAGAAGCGTTCTATGCACAAGGACCTTCTTCCCGGACGCTGGGATACGGCCGTCGGAGGCCACGTGGACTATGGCGAAAGCATTGAGGAGGCCCTCGTGAGGGAGGCTTCCGAGGAATTGGGCTTCTACGATTTCAATCCTGTATATATAGATACCTATGAGTTCGAATCTGCGGTGGAAAGGGAGATGGTGAGCATCTTCGCGGCCGTGGGCAATTTCGACCTGCATCCTGATGCCGACGAGGTGGAGCAGGGAAGGTTCTGGACGATGGATGAAATCGAAGCCACGATAGGAAAAGATATTCTTACACCGAATTTTGAAGGAGAGTTCAGGAAGATCAGAAAGACTCTTGAATCTCTTTTGTAACCCACAAATAATTAATGAACAAGGAACTCGACAACTTTTTCAGCAAACAGCTGTCATCCTGGCCACAGGCCGCCGCGTCATTCAGGGCCCTCAAAAGCGCGCAGACCCGCACGCTCAACATCGGAGGCCTCGAGGTCGTGCTTCAGCACAATCCCGGAAGAATCAAGTCTTCAACAGCAAACATCGACCCTGACTATCTGAAGAAGCGCGCCTGCTTCCTCTGCGAGAAGAACCGCCCTGCCGAGCAGATGCACTTCACCTTCGAAGGCAGGAAGGACAGGATGTATCAGGTTACCGTCAATCCTTACCCCGTTTTCCCGGGCCACATCGTCATTTCCGCCGCGAATCACACTCCGCAGTCTATGTGGCACCGTTTCTCCGATATGACCGATATGGTCAGGACCTGGGACGGCTATACCGTGATGTACAACGGCCCGTTCAGCGGAGCTTCCGCACCGGACCATATGCATTTCCAGGGTTTCCCTCAGGGCAATCTCCCTATCGAGAAAGAGGTGAACAGGCTTTTTGACGCGTCTGATGAAAAGGACCTCAGATTCCTCGCATCAATTCAGGAAGCAAAACTCTATCAGTACAATAAATATTGCCGCGGCGTATTCGTGCTCCGTGGCGAAACGCAGAAATCCCTCGCAAAGCTTTTCTACCGTCTTCTTGACTGCTCGCCGGTCAACGAGGGCGAGAACGAGACCCGTTTCAACGCCATCCTCTGGCATACGGGAGCGGAGTTCCGCTGTGTGGTAATCCTGCGTGACAAGCATCAGTCCAGCCACTATTTCACCGACGGCCCTGACCATCTGACGATGAGCCTCGGTTGTGTGGACGTAATGGGATATTACATTGTGCCTGAAGAGGATGACTACAAAAAATTGGACACAAGACTAATTACTGAAATGCTTAACGAAGACACAATGACACAGGAAAAAATCGACGGAGTCGTAAACAGACTTACCAGAACCCAGCCGACTATCCGCGTCGGCATTATGAATGGCAAGGAAATCGAGTTCGAAATCATCTCTGACGGTGCAGGTCCGCAGAAGGTTACCTACCAGGAGGGCAAGATCAATTACAACGGCGCCCTCTATGACGAGCTTGAATTCGGTGCGAACAACAGTTCCACTATGTTCGCTGAGCCTACCTTCATCCTTTACGGCGTTACCATCGGAGTGGATTTCCACTGGCAGCGCAAGGTTACGCAGAAGTTCGCCGGATCCCTCAAGTTCATCGTCGAGGACAACAAGATCACGGCTGTGAACATCATCGGCGTAGAGGACTACCTCCTCAGCGTGATTTCATCGGAGATGAAGTCATCTGCCACCCTTGAATTCCTCAAGGCTCATTCCGTCATTTCCCGCTCCTGGGTTATGTCACAGATAAAGGACAAGAGCGCTCCTGCTCCTAAGGGTCCTGAAATCAACAATGTTCCGGAACTTACGACTTACGTGAACGCAGGCAATGTCGCAGCGGCTGCCGCAAAGACTGCCGGCAATCCGGGCGAGTATGTCAAGTGGTTCGGCCACTCCGACCACAAGAATTTCGACGTCTGCGCAGACGACCACTGCCAGCGCTACCAGGGTCTCACTATGGCTGCCGGAGAGAATGTCCGCATCGCCATCGACCAGACCTGGGGCCAGGTTATGATGAGCGAAGGCGAAATCGTGGACGCCCGCTTCTCAAAGAGCTGCGGCGGTATGATGGAGAAGTTCAGCGCCTGCTGGGATGACAAGGATTATCCATATCTCATAGGAATCACGGATACCGCAGAGGAGAGCACGAAGCCTGACCTCACGAAGGAGGACGAGGCAAAGAAGTGGATTCTCTCTTCTCCGAAGTCTTTCTGCAATACTACTGACAATTCAATCCTTTCACAGGTTCTCAACGACTACGACCTCGAGACCAAGGCTTTCTACAGATGGGACATCTCCTACGGCAGAAAGGAACTTACCGAGCTTTTCGAGCGCCGTTCCGAGAATATGTTCGGCCTCGGCCCGATCGTTTACCTCAAGCCGGTTGAGCGCAGCGTTTCCGCCCGCCTCGTCCGTCTTGAAGTCTGCGGCGAGAATGGAAGCAAGGTGATCGGCAAGGAGCTCATCATCAGACGATTCCTCTCCGAGAGTCACCTCTACAGCTCAGCTTTCGTCGTAAAGTACTATGACAAGGCCGGAAATGAGATTCCTGAGGAGAAGGTCATCTCCGACTGGGAGAATGAGAAGAAGGTTGAATGGGAGAAGCTCACCCTCTTCGGAGCCGGCTGGGGCCACGGCGTGGGCCTCTGTCAGATCGGTGCTGCCGTAATGTCCTACAGCGGCTACACATACGAGCAGATTCTCCAGCACTATTATCCTACGTCAACTCTTGAAAGAAGGTCTGACCTTTAATCGTCAATGAAGGATCGTAAATTATTGAATATCGAACTCGGCCGAGTGAATCCGGAGGCGTACAAGGCGCTCCCGGATTCCGGCCTTGTCGTTATTCTGGACAATATCCGTAGCGCCCACAATGTCGGCTCGGCTTTCCGCAGCTGTGACTCTTTCAAGGTGGACAGGATCTTCCTCTGCGGCATCTGCGCCACCCCTCCTTCAGCTGAAATTCACAAGTCTGCCCTCGGTGCCGAGGACAGCGTGGAGTGGGAACACTCCGATTCCACCCTCGACGTCGTAAGGCGTCTCAGAAGCGAGGGCTATACCATCGTTTCGGTCGAGCAGACCGTCAACTCCGTGAAACTCGACAAGTTCGTTCCTGAAAAGGACAAGAAATACGCCCTGATCTTCGGCAACGAGGTTGCAGGCGTAGATCAGAGCGTAGTTGATGAATCTGATTTTTCTCTTGAAATCCCTCAGTTCGGCACCAAGCATTCCCTCAACGTTTCCGTTTCAATAGGGGTGCTTCTCTGGCACTTCGTGCTGAGAAAAGGAAGATAATCCGTTCTAAATCAAGTTTTCAAAGGTTTTCTCAAGGACTGTCCCGTCTCCTGACGAGATGAGTTCCACCTTCGGTTTTGCCGCAGGCATAAGGTTCTCTCCGGCTATCCTGGCAAGGGCTTCGGTCGCTTCGACTTCTGAAAGCAGTCTTTCCTGCACCATCACATAGATGAGATGCCTTGCGACAGCTCCTGCAGGATCGATGACTTTCACACCTTCTCCGGCTATCTTGCTGATGGTCTGCCTGAGGAACGGATAATGGGTGCATCCGAGGACTATCGTGTCGGCTCCTTCGTCCAGAAGCGGCTGCAGGCTTGCCTTCACCACTTCTTCGGCCTTCGGTCCGGTGAGCTCACCGGATTCGACCAGTTCCACGAATCCTCTGCCGACGTGTTCGACAATCTTCACGTTGTCTTCCCACTCTCCCTTTGTCTTGAGATATTTGGAGCCTTTGAGGGTTCCGGCCGTGGCAAGCACTCCGATCACTCCGGATTTGGTTCCGAGTGCGGCTGGCTTTACGGCTGGCTCCATACCTATGAATTTTACGGAAGAATATTTCTCCCTGAGATAAGAGATGGCAGCTGCGGTGGCCGTGTTGCAGGCCACCACGATAATCTGCGCACCTTTTTTGAGGAGGAATTCTGTGATCTCCGAACAGCGTTCCTGAATCTGTGCGGCGCTCTTGTCACCATACGGGCAGTTGGCGCTGTCTGCGTAGAAGACATACTCCTGGTCAGGAAGAAGTTTGTATATCTCCCTGAATACGGAAAGTCCGCCTACGCCTGAGTCAAATATTCCTATCATCTTGTCAGCGACCGATATTAAAGACCGATAGTCTTGAAGAAGTCGTTGCCCTTGTCGTCCACGAGGATGAATGCAGGGAAGTCTTCAACTTCGATCTTCCAGATTGCTTCCATTCCGAGCTCAGGGTACTCGACGCACTCGATTGACTTGATGTTGTTCTGTGCGAGGATGGCAGCAGGGCCGCCGATTGAGCCGAGGTAGAATCCGCCGTGCTTTTTGCAGGCGTCTGTCACGGCCTGGCTTCTGTTACCCTTTGCGAGCATAATGAGTGAGCCGCCGTGATCCTGGAATTCATCTACATAAGGGTCCATACGGCCGGCCGTAGTAGGTCCCATTGAGCCGCAGGCCATTCCGCAAGGAGTCTTTGCAGGTCCTGCATAGTAGATAGGATGGTCCTTGAGGTACTGAGGCATTTCCTCACCTGCGTCGAGGCGGGCCTTGATCTTGGCGTGAGCGATGTCACGGCCTACGATGATCGTACCCTTGAGGCTGAGGCGTGTTCCTACAGGATATTTCGTGAGGATCTTGCATACGTCCTTCATCGGCTGGTTGAGGTCAACTGCAACTGCGCCGCTGTCAGATGAATTTCTGAGCTCCTCAGGAATGAGTTCGTATGGCTTGTCGTCCATCTTCTCGATCCAGATACCGTCTTCGTTGATCTTGGCCTTGATGTTACGGTCTGCAGAACAGCTTACGCCGAGTCCGATAGGGCAGCTTGCTCCGTGGCGAGGAAGACGTACGACGCGGATGTCGTGTGCCATATACTTGCCGCCGAACTGTGCTCCGAGGCCGATCTTGTGGGTCTCTTCGAGAAGTTCCTGCTCGAGGGCGAGGTCGCGGAATGCGCGTCCTGTCTCGTCACCTGAGGTAGGAAGGCCGTCATAGTAGTGAGTTGAGGCGAGCTTCACTGTGAGAAGGTTCTTCTCAGCTGAAGTACCGCCGACTACGATGGCGATATGGTAAGGAGGGCAGGCTGCAGTACCGAGTGTCCTGATCTTTGATACGAGGAAAGGTACGAGGGTTCCAGGGTTCTGGATGCGGGCCTTGGTCTCCTGGTAGAGATATGTCTTGTTTGCTGATCCGCCGCCCTTGGTTACGCAGAGGAAGCGGTATTCCATTCCCTCGGTAGCCTCGATGTCGATCTGTGCAGGAAGGTTGCACTTAGTGTTGACTTCCTTGTACATATCCAGAGGTGCGTTCTGTGAGTAGCGGAGGTTCTCCTCAGTGTATGTCTTGAATACACCCTTTGAGATAGCCTCTTCGTCGCAGAAGCCTGTCCAGACCTGCTGGCCTTTCTCAGCGTGTACGATGGCTGTTCCCGTGTCCTGGCAGAGAGGAAGCTTTCCCTTTGCCGCTACCTCTGCGTTGCGGAGGAAGGTGAGTGCAACATACTTGTCGTTTGAAGAAGCTTCAGGATCTGAGAGGATCTTTGCCACCTGCTCGTTGTGTGAGCGGCGGAGGAGGAAGCTTACGTCGCGGAATGCCGTGTTTGAAAGTACTGTGAGAGCCTCAGGGGTTACCTTGAGCATCTTCTTTCCTTCAAATTCGCCTACGCTGACGAGTTTCTCCGATCCCGGGATCTTGTAGTATTCAGTCTCGTCTGGTCCGAGCTGAAACATTGGTGCATATTTGAATTCCATAAACTATTGAGATTGAATTATTGTTATTCGATAAACGCAAATTATAACCTAATCTATATCGTCTACAGGTCCGGCTGAGCCGTCCTGCATCAGGTATCTCTTCATAAACTCTCCGAGGTCGCCGTCGAGGACTCCCTGGGTGTCGGCCGTCGAGTATCCTGTCCTGAGGTCCTTGACCATCTTGTATGGATGGAGGACATAGGAGCGGATCTGCGAGCCCCATTCGATCTTTTTCTTCTGTCCTTCGAGCTCGGCCTGCTTTTCCTGGCGTTTCTTGAGTTCTATGTCATAGAGGCGGGATTTGAGGATTCTCAGGGCGTTCTGCCTGTTGTCCTGCTGGGAGCGTGTCTCGGTGTTCTCCACCATTATGCCCGTCGGGATATGCCTTACGCGCACACCTGTCTCCACCTTGTTGACATTCTGTCCGCCGTGGCCTCCTGAACGGAAGGTGTCCCATTCTATGTCCGAAGGATTGATTTCTATGTTGATCGTGTCATCCACGAGAGGATATACGAAGACTGATGAGAAGGTGGTCTGTCTCTTTCCCTGTGCGTTGAAAGGGGAGAGGCGCACCAGGCGGTGCACTCCTGATTCTGCCTTCAGGTAGCCGTAGGCATAGTCGCCCTCGACTTCTATCGTCGTGCTCTTTATGCCGACTTCGTCGCCTTCCTGCTCTTCGGTCACCGTCGTCTTGAAGCCTTCTCTTTCGGCCCATCTGAGATACATTCTCATCAGCATCGCCGACCAGTCGTTGGCCTCTGTTCCGCCGGCTCCGGAGTTTATCGTGAGCACTGCTCCGAGGTTGTCTCCCTCGGCTCCGAGCATATTCTTGAGCTCAAGGGCTTCCACCAGCTCGGTCGCTGATGCGAACGCCGTATCCAGTTCCTTGCTTTCAGCCGTCTCTGCGGCCTCGTCAGCCTGGCCTTCAAGGCTTTCTTTTGCAAATTCAAACAAGACGTCAAGGTCCTCCACGGCCGTGGACGCCTTGTCATATGATGTGACCCAGGTCTTGATGCCGTTGATCTTCTTCATAAAGGTCTCGGCCTTCTTCGGGTCGTTCCAGAAATCAGGGGATTCAGTCTGTTTCTGGAGGTTTTCTACCTGACTTCGCTTCGAAGCGATGTCAAAGACACCTCCCCAGCGTGTCCACACGCTGATGCAGAGCTGAGATCTGGTCTGAATTAATCATTCACTCTCCATTTTAATAGTTACTGAATACAAAAGTAACCAAATTTCCCGAGATTGCGTATCTTTGAAAGACTATGCGAAGATTATATATGGTAGTGCTGCTGGCAGCCATTTCGCTTGCCTGTCTCGCACAGACTCCGGCTTCAAGATTCATCTCGGCCGTAGGAAGCAACAAACTTGAGTTCAATTACAAAATCTCCGAGGGTGTGTTCCGCGGAGACGGAAAGATTGTGCTCCAGGGTACCAGCTTCAGGATGAAGGGAAACGGTCTGGAGGTCGTTTCGGACGGTAAAAGCATCTGGACTGTGGACGAGAAGGCCAGGGAAGTTGTCGTCGAGGCCGTGGTCAAGACGGTATGGAAGACCATAGGCCCTAATGTCGTGGAGCTCGCTCCGGAGAATGAAGCTTCCTTCAAGACTCTGACGCTTACGGTTTCGGATGCCCGGAGGCCTGAGGTGACAAGCGTGCTGATAGAACTTCCCGACGAATCAAAACTCAAGGTCGCCGTCAGCGACGTGAAGTATCTGCCGAAGTCAAAGAATGATATTTTTGTTTTAAAGACCGACACTCTTGCGGTTGATTATGTTGTAACTGATTTAAGATGAGAAAGTTGATTATCGCTCTTGCCGCTCTCACGATTGCGGCGACAACTGCGTTTGCAGATGAAGGAATGTGGCTTCCGGCCCTGGTTTCACAGAGGATTGCCGATATGCAGGCCAAGGGATTCAAGCTTACAGCCGAGGATGTGTATAGCATCAATCAGGCTTCCCTGAAGGATGCCGTCGTGCTTTTCGGCGGAGGTTGTACCGGCGAGCTCATCTCCGATGAGGGACTTCTCATCACCAACCACCATTGCGGTTTCCGCCAGATCCAGAGGCACAGCTCCGTGGAGCACGATTACCTCAAGGACGGCTACTGGGCTATGACCCGTGACCAGGAGCTCCCGAACGAGGGCCTGACCGTCAGTTTCCTCGACAGGATGGAGGATGTGACCGATATGCTTCTGAAGGACCTTCCGGAGGAGACTTCCGAGGAGGTGGCGAAAGAAAACAGCGTGAAGATAGCCAAGAGGATCAAGGCTCTTGAGAAGAGCCTCCGCGATGAAAAGAAGGGTGTCGAGGCTGAGGTCGAAAAGCTCTTCTACGGCAATCAGTACTTTGTTTTCGTCTATCGCATCTACAAGGATGTCCGTTTCGTCGGAGCTCCTGCATCGTCCATCGGCAAGTTCGGCGGCGATACCGACAACTGGATGTGGCCTCGCCACACCGGTGATTTCTCTATGTTCAGAATCTACGCCGACAAGGACAACAATCCTGCAGAATACAGCAAGGACAATGTCCCTTACACTCCCAAGCGCTTCTTCAAGATTGACAGAAGGGGAGTGAAGGAAGGTGATTTCACATTCATCTACGGATATCCTGGCTCCACCAGGGAGTACATCCATTCCGAGGGTGTCCGCTATGTGGGCGAAATCTCCGATCCTGCCAAGATCGCCCTCAGGACCAGCAGACTCGAGATTATGAAGAAATATATGAGCGCTGATCCTGCCGTCAGGATTATGTATGCCGCAAAGCAGGCCAGCGTAGCCAATGCCTGGAAGAAGTGGCAGGGAGAGTCCGGAGGAATCGCCCGCAATTCCACCGTCCAGCAGAAGCGTGACTTCGAGAAGAGGTTCAACGAGTGGGCCAAGGGCACCGGATACGAGGGACTCGTGGACAAGATCGGCAGGAAATACGCCGAGCTCGAGCCCAATATGCTTGCCTACGAGTATTACAACGAGACCATCAGAGGATGTGAAATCTTCGGAGCGAAGGACAAGGACTACTATCGCCCGATTGACGAGGAGTGCACCAGGGCTATGCTGGGCGCATATTATGCCAATGTGGATTCCAGCCTCCGTCCTCCTGTATTCAACGAGATGGTGGCTTCCAATGGCAGCGTGGACAGGCTCGTGGACGCTATCTTCTCTGACCAGGCTCTCGCCGACAGCCTTTACAGGGGCTGCACTTCCTGGGTGAAGAATGTCCTCGCCAGGAAGGTCGCTTCGATCAACGGCGGCATCAACGCCCTTTACAAGCAGTATATGCGCGCCCAGATGGAGTTCGAGCCTGACAAGGCCTTCTATCCTGACGCCAACCTCACTCTCCGCGTAGCCTACGGCCATATCGCCGGCTACGAGCCTAGGGACGGAGTCTATTATTATCCGGTTTCCACCCTCAAGGGCATCATCGAGAAGGATAATCCTGAGATCTACGACTACGATATCCCTCAGCGTCTCCGTGACGTCTATGCGGAGGGAGGATATGAAAATATACCGGTCTGCTTCATCGCCACCAATCACACTTCAGGTGGCAACTCGGGCAGCCCGGTAATCAATGCGGACGGAAATCTCATCGGAATCAACTTCGACCGCGTATGGGAGGGAACGATGAGCGACATCGCATTCGATCCTGCTTTCTGCCGCAACATCTGTCTGGATATCCGTTACGTCCTCTTCCTTCTTGACAAGGTGTACGGGGCGCAGAATATCCTCGACGAACTTACTTTTGTCGATTAAGACTGTGTCGTCCCTGTTTTTCAAGCCACTTGATCAGCAATTCGGGACGGTCAGTCTGAATCATTGAGACACCCTGGTCAAGATACTGCCGGTAAACTTCTCCCGGATCTTCCGCCTGGTAAGCGGCATCATCATCGTTGCCGCTTCCGCCGCATAAGCTGGCCCAGATTGTGTTCACCCATATCTTTGAACCCTGGTTCCTGATTCTTCTGCAGGCATTTGGAAAGGCATCGTCATCGTTGTTTTTCCAACAGATTTCGTAGGCGATAGGAACTTCGCCCTGATTGATGTATGAGTCAAGGAGGGCTTCTCCTTTTTCCTGTCGTAAGTTTATGACAGGCATATACATCATATTGTTAGGATGCTTTTCTTCATTTTCCTTGACGACCCCGATAGGAGAGGAGCCTTTGATAAGCACCTGACCGGAAACGCCCAGCTCTTCCGCTATTGAAAGCACCTGTTCGTAATAGTCGTATCCTTTGTCAATGTTTACGCATATTCTGTCCTTGGTACATTCAAGGGCTTCGCGCAGGGTTGGCATATGCAGAGAATCAATTGCAGCAGCCTGATGTGCGCGCTGGAGACTTAGGCTTTTGATTTCGGCCAGGGTCAGGTCGCAGACCTTCGGACTCTTTTCAGGTTCGTTGCGGAATATCTTCTTAAAGTTGGTAGTCCTCAGCACATTGTTGTCGTGACACAGTACCAGGACTGAGTCCTTGGTCATATGTATGTCTATTTCAACGATGTCAGCCCCCATTTTGATGACGCTTTCAATTGCCGGAACCGAGTTTTCAGGCCAGTTGCGCCAGTCTCCGCGATGACAGGCCACCGTAACATATTCCGTGTCCGGATCCTTCATCTGGGCGGCAATCGCCTCCGCTCTGTTTGTTATTTTTGCGTCTTCGCAGGATATGGCGCAAATAATTGTGACAAGTATTGTCGAGATTCTTTTCATATTATTTCAGGTCGAAGGTGATACTGCTTCTGATATCAGTGCTTGATGCTCCGACAAGAGCTGTGAAAGCACCCTTTTCTGCAACCCAGCCGTGTTTTTCAACATCATAGAAACTAAGGGCATCTTTCCCTATGGTAAATGTCACCGTCTTGGTTTCACCGGGCTCAAGCCATATTTTTTCAAATCCTTTGAGTTCTTTTTCCGGTCTGTCCACGGTAGATTCCTGGTCGTGGATGTATAGCTGAACAACCTCGGCACCGGCACTCTTGCCTGTGTTTTTCACAGGAATGCTGATGGTCAGCCTGTCTTTCATCGTGTGAGAAGATGCTTTTGCCTCTCCGTATTCGAAGGTCGTGTAGCTCATACCATATCCGAACGGGAAAAGAGTAGTGATATTATGCTTGTCATACCATCGGTATCCGACATAGAGTCCTTCATCATAATAGACTTGCAGTCTTCCCTGTCCGTCAGTCACGCCTGGATACTGCCTTTCCGTTCTGATCGGCCCGTCTTCAAGTTTTGAAGGGAACGTGAACGGTAGCTTTCCGGAAGGGTTGACCTTGCCTGTGAGGACGTCGGCGATGGCGTTTCCGGTTTCACTTCCCAGATACCATCCCTGAAGGATCGCTCCTACCTTGTCTCTGAACGGCATCGCTACAGGAGATCCGGATATGTTAACGTAAATGAGGTCCGGGCATCTTTCAGCGATGTTTTCAATCACTTCATTCTGGTTGTATGGAAGATCGTAGGACAATCTGTCCTTTCCTTCGCAGTCCTGTTTCTTGTTCTTGTTCAGTCCGCCGATGAAAATCACGTAATCTGCGTTTTCAACCGCCGCAAGGGCATCTTCAATCAATTTCTCCGCAGATCTGGTTTCCGTGATGTCATATTGGCTGTAATTGTATTTTCCGGGTGTAGGTTCACCGGAATAATATGCGCGCTCATACACTACTTCAGCGTCAGGATATGCTCTTCGGATTCCTTCCAAAGGGGATATTTCGTGCTGGGCCTTGAGCGAAGAAGAACTGCCGCCGACGACCATTGGCCTTATCGCGTTTTCTCCAAGGACAACTATTTTCCTGGCTTCCTTTTTCATTGGAAGTATGCCGGCGTTCTTAAGGAGGACGATACCTTCGGCTCCTATTTTCCTGCAGACTTCATAATGTTCATCAGTGCACATCTTTCCGAAATAACCGTCAGAAGCCGTTCGGAAATGGAGTCTCAGCACTCGTCTTACTTTGTCATCAAGTTCGCTTTCCGAAAGCGTCCCTTCTTTTAACTTTTCTTTGTAAGGCTGAGCCATATAGTACGAGTCATATGCATTTGCGACATTCTGGTCAACTCCGTTCGTGTGGGAGCCGAATTCCAGGTCAAGACCGCCGTTGGCCGCTCCGTCAGTGTCGTGTACGGCTCCCCAGTCGCTTATGACCGCTCCGTCCCAGTTCCATCCGTCCTTTAGGATATCCTTCAGAAGATATGAATTGTGCGACACCCATTCATTCTGGAATTTGTTGTAGGAAGACATAAGCGACCACGCTCCTCCATCCTGAACGGCCATTCTGAATGCCGGCAGGTAGATTTCCTGGAGAGTCCTCTCATCCACGTTGACATTTACCTGGAGACGTTCATATTCCTGATTGTTCAGCGCATAATGTTTGACGCAGGCTGCCACTTTGTTGCTCTGCAATCCTTTGATGTACGGTACGGACATCTGTCCGGACAGGTACGGGTCTTCGCCCATATATTCGAAATTGCGACCGCAAAGCGGCGTTCTGCAAATGTTGACTCCTGGTCCCAGAAGGACGTTCTTGCCTCTGTATCGGGCTTCTTCTCCCAGATTCTTTCCATATTCTTCCGCAAGACTACGGTCCCAGCTCGCAGCAAGACAGGTCAGGGAAGGGAAGGCGGTGCAGCTGTCATTTGTCCACGACGCAGTGTCCCATTCATCCCAAAGAGTTTCGGGGCGCACTCCGTGAGGACCGTCATCGCACCAGAGTTCAGGAATTCCAAGTCTTGGAACTCCTTTCGAAGAAAATTTGCTCTGTGCGTGAATCAATGCGATTTTTTCGTCAAGCGTCAGCTGTCTGAGCGTCTCGTCAATTCTATATTCGATGGAGTTTTTCTCCTTGCAACCTATTATTAGCAGACAACTTAAAAGTAAGGCGTTATATCTAAATCTCATTTATCTGTTATTCATTAGATTCATATGCACCAGGAACAAATCCGTCCGAATCCCTCTTTTCCCCGCGGCAATCCTCGCCAAAGGCGTCAGGGGTTACCCAGGTTGCATAGTTCCTGCCGACTACTGAAACTGAACAGTATGCGGATGGGTCGAATGCCATTGCCGCATCGTATATGTCATCTGATGTGGCGAATTCGGTAAAGTTTGATGATATCTGGTTGAAATCCCATTTCCAGCACTTCTGCTCCGCGTCCGCGCTTCCGATAAGATTGGCATCTTTTTTCAGATCCGTGGAAATGCAAGGGTCAACGGCTCCGCTTCCAAGGTAAACGGACTTTATGACATTGTATCCTTTGGATGTCAGGACGGAGTTGTTGTTGACTATGATACCTTTTCCGTCTGAAGATGTAGTGGTAAAGATGCTGTTGACAATCATAGACTGAGCCTCCGTTTTTGATTCGCAGCGGAATGCCGCATTGTTTGAACCATTTGCGTCGGAGTCATCAATGACCGTGCAGTTTGAGATGAAGAATGCTCCGCCTCCGTTAAGGGTGGATCCTGCTCCGGTGTTGTTCACCATTGTACAATTGTTGGCGCACAGAACTCCGGCAGAAACCTGCAGGGCAGATCCCCAGGTCTTCTCAATGCTATTGTTCATAAAAAAGCATTTGTCGAGAAAGACCAGACCTGACTTTCCGTTTATTCTGACGGCACCTCCACGGCTTACGGCAGAATTGTTCGTGAAAACGCAGTTCTTGGCCTTGAAGTATCCCTGCGTGATGAAAGCACCGGCTCCACCGGCTTCTGAATTGGAGGCAATTTCATTCTTATTGTTGTCAAAGATACAATTGTGACATTCTATGGATGTGGTCGTATTGTCTCCGTTGATATTGAAGACGGACCTCTTGAATCCGGTGAACTTGATGTTCTCAAAAAGAGCGGTAATGCCGGCTACTTTTGCGAATCCTTTTTCTCCTGTCATAACCGTCGGGTGTTCCTGCGGATTACAATCAGAGAGGTCATCTCCCGTAAGAGATTCACTGTAGCCTCCCCTTATGCACAGGACATTGCAGGCAAGAGTGATGAAATCTTCTTCATCTTTTGTCGGGATTGTGTATGTGCCTTCTTTGATATGGATTCCTGCCTCGGAAAAGGAGGCGGCATCAGATGTCAGCATTGTCAGCAGCTCATCAAAAGGGAGAGCATTGGACCAGTCGGATCCATCCTTGAGTCCGGCTCCGTCATTGCTTATGTACCAGTTTTCAGAAAATTCTTTTTCCTCAATGACGATGCTTTCAGGCGGCACCATATCATATTGTGGCTGGCAGGCGACGAGGGTCGCGGCCAAAAATATCATATATCTTTTCTTCATCTCAATTTAGTTTTTTCCGGGATATCCAGGGTTCTGTTTCAGGTATGGATTCAACTCCAGTGTCGAAAGGGACAGAGGGTAGATTCGGTTGTGCGTATCTTCTTCAGCCGGCTTCTCCCACCAGGCTTCTTCAAAGCGGTTCCATCTGATGAGGTCATCTCTGCGGCGGCCTTCGAAAATGAATTCACGCATCCATTCATCGATGAATTCCTGGTCCGTGAGCTTTACTGATCCGCCATCTGAACCGACATATGCGATGTTTGAAGTGAATCTCTCGAAATTGCGCTTGCGAACTGAATTCAGAAGAGCGCCTGCTCCTTCAACGTCACCGTCACGGTACAGACATTCAGCCTTTGAATACACGATTTCCGTAAGGCGGATGTCAGTGTAGTCCGGCTCCATATAATATCCTCCAGCATATGGATAGAAAGGATATTTTACGCAATACAATCCGGAGTTCATATCACCGTTGAAAAGTGTGGACTCGGCTCTTGACTGGTCGGTAATTGTACCGGTTGGAGCGCCGGTCATAAATCCTCCGCACTGATCCAGCAGGTAGAGGTCGTATCCAGCCTGAGCTTTTGCTTTGTCACCGTTCTTGTCGATGATGTAACCTTCAAGGAAGAACATTCCTTCGCGTGTGCTTGCGGATGTGTTCTTGTATTGCTTGTATCGTAAATCACCGGAATACTTCTCGAATTTCTGAGTAGGACATCCCAGGGTGTAGTTATACGGGGCTGCCGTAAAACACCTGCGCGGCTTGCGGTTGTCGAAGGATGGAGAAAGATGCCAGCGTGGGTTCCTGGCTCCGCCTTCGGCGATTTCAAGGTAAGACATCGAATTGAACGGCAGGCCACGGCCGTATATTGTGCGGGCATTGTTCTGCATATGCCAGGATGTCGTTCCGAAGGATGCAGGGAAAGCGAAGATGACTTCCGTGCACTGGTCGTTGTCCCAGTCGAACGGCGCATACCAGGTATCCGCCAGCTTGTAATTGCCAAATTCTCCGTCAAGAATCCTGTTGCACATCTCCAGACATTTGTCATATGCCTCATAACCCATCCAGGCTTCGGTGTTCAGGTACAGACGGACCAAAAGTGACGCAGCTGCTGCTTTCGTGAACTCTCCCTGATATATGTCGGGGCCGCCATTGCCTATCTTGTTCGGAAGCTTTTCCAGACAGTCCGTGAGCTCACTCTCGATGAAGTCATACATTACCTCGGGCTCAACCTGTTTCTTCCTTTCTTCTTTTTCGTTTTCAGTCGTCGAAGAAGATGTGATGAGCTGACAATTCCTGTAGAGGTCGAAGAGTTTAAGGTAGGCATATGCCCTCATACAACGGAGCTGTGCTTCGAATGATGACCATTCCTCTTCGGTGATGTCCGGAAATTTTGAATGATTCAGCTTGTTTATGTCGTCAAGGGCGAGGTTGCATTGTGCAATTCCCTGGTAGGCATTTTTCCAGAATGCGCCTATGTTGGACTCCACAAGGTCACCTGCTACATCCTGCCAGTCGTGCTTGTGCCACTGGTCCCATTTTCCTCCGTCCCACCAACCGTATGAATCCATCTGTGGAGTCATAAATACATCTGCAGAGAGTTCCTGCATAGGGATGTATCTCTGAACGGATTCGAAGTAGTGTTCAAAAGGTCTGAAGACGGCTTTGACTACGTCTGATTTCTTATTGTAATAGTTCTCGCTCATCAAAGATGAATAGACGTTTTCATCCAAGTTCGTACAAGCTGCCGCTATGAGGGAGAGTGATATAATGAGTATCTTTTTCATTTTAGAATCCGATTTGAAGTCCAACTACGAATTGTAATGCTGAAGGGTAATAAGAACAGCTTCCACCAAATGTTCCAGGGGTCATTCCATTGACCGGATATACGGATGGATCTATGCCCATAAAACGAGTCAGTGTATATATGTTGGACGCCGTGAGGAATACTCTCGCTTTCTCAATGTACTTCGTCTCGAATCTGCGGGTGTAACCGAAACTGATCTGGTCAAGTTTGAGATAGTCACCGGATTCAAGGAAATAGTCGGTGATCACATTGCGTCCCTTCGTGATTGCGGCGTTCTTGGCATATGCGCTGCAAAGCAGGTTCGTCGTCATACTTTGCAGTCCATAGTAGAAGTCGTGAACATTGAAGATCTCGTAACCAAGAGCGGTTCGGAGGGATATGCTTGCGTCGAAATTCTTCCAGCGGAAGTTGTTGGTGAGCGCTCCCGTGAATTTAGGAAGACCGTTTCCGGTCACCGTCTTGTCCTCGTCAGTTCCCTGCGAAATCGGTTTTTCACTTCCGTCCGCAGCGTAGATGAGCCAGTCTCCACGAGAGTCTATGCCGGCATAGCGGTATGTGTAGTAATTACCTACCCTCTGTCCTTCTTCGAGTCTCTGAAGGCTTCCAGGGTTGTTCGGATTGTCCATACTGCACATTGAAATATATTTCTGTCCTTTGAAGATGTCATTTGAGAAGCTCTCGAAACGGTTGTCGGATGTCGCTCCGACAAGAGTCATTGACCATTCAAAGTCATCAGTACGCACAGGCACTGCGGTAAGGTCGATTTCAATGCCTTGATTTCTCATTGAGCCGACATTCGCCGTAATTGTGGATGCGATATTTGGCGGTACGGCGACCTCGTAATCTCCGAGAAGGTCTACCTGATGGCGGTTGAAGTAGTTGATGCTTCCTGTCACCCTGTATTTGAGAAGGCTGAAATCAATGCCGAAGTTCTGGTTTATTCCCTTTTCCCATCTGAGGTCAGGGTTCACGTTTCCTGAAGGGCCCCAGACATTGAATCGTTTGCCTTCATAAATGTAGTATCCGTATGAACGATAGGTTGCAAGAGAGAGATAATTGCCGATATCCTGGTTTCCGGTCACACCGAAGTCATAGCGGAGCTTGACATCGTCGATGAAGCTGGAGAATCTCTCCATAAACGGTTCGTCTGAAATACGCCATCCAACGCTGACGGCAGGGAAGTTACCCCATTTGTGGTTCGCTCCAAAACGGGAAGAACCTTCGTGACGGATTGATGCGGAAAGAAGATAACGTCCTTTCCAGTCATAGTTTACTCGGGCAAAGAAAGAAATGAGGGTGTTGTCCGATTTTGATGATCCCATACCTTTCTGTCCGTCCAGAGCGGCATACGAGCCTTCGCCCAGATTGTTGTAGGTAGTAGCGTCGGTCGTGAAGTTTGTATTGTTTGCGTTCAATCCTTCAGAGACGTGGTAGGCATATGAGTATCCTGCCATCAGTCGGATGTTGTTGTTCTTGATCTTCATCGAAAGGTTGTTCACCCATTCGAGGTTCATCAGCTGTGACGTTGAATTGGACTTGCTTGCATATCCTGTCGTTCCGGCATTTACCTGAGCTGAATAAGTCGATGGCTCATAGTAATTGTTGTACTTGTCGGTAATGTGGTCCGAAACTGTAATCAAACTTGTCAGTTCATAATCCGGATGTGACGGAGCCAGAAGCGGCAGAAGGTTGAGCTTCGCCGTACCGCTCATCTCAAGCAGACGGACCTGGTCGTAGTCTATGATTGTATTGGCTCTTTCTACGACGTTGTATCCGGATACGCCGGAAGCGAACAGGTAGTATCCGTTGGCCGATGTATTGTCATAGACAGGATATGTCGGGTTGTTCATCAGAATCGCCCCGAAACCCACGGAATTGTTCTTCTTGATAACCCTTGGCGTGATGCTGCCGGAGAAGGTCATAAGGCCGCTGTTTGTCGTGTGGTTGGCAGATGCTCTGGCGCCGTACTCTTTTCTGTCTGACCTGAGGTCGATGCCCGTCGCATTGCGATAGTCTGCAGTTACCCTGTAGTTCGATTTTCCAGTGCCTCCGGAAATGGTCAGCGTATGCATCTGGGTCGTTCCGATTCTGGTTGATTCGTCAAACCAGTCCGTGCTGGCACCGAAGTCTGCAAGCGGATTGTTCACGCATCTATATGCCCTGTACTGGTCTGCAGTTAGGATGTCCAGCTCTCTTTTCGGAAGATTGATGGTGAACGAGCCGCTGTATTGAGTGTGTGTGACTCCATCTCTGGCACCCTTCTTCAGGTTGACCAGAACCACGCCGTTTCCACCTCTTGTTCCGTAGATTGCAGATGCCGCACCGTCCTTGAGAATGTCAATGGATTCGATGTCGGATGGATTGATGTTGGTCATATCTCCGCCAGGAATGCCGTCGATGACATAAAGCGGGCCGGTTCCAGCCTGGCGTGAAGACACGCCACGAATCTGGATGTTGGCCTGGTGGTTCGGGTCTGCGCTCTGGCTGTTGTCAACGCTCACGCCTGATACTTTGCCCTGAAGGAGCATTTTGGTATCAAGCGAAGTTACCTGGTTGAGGTCTTTCGCAGAAACGTGGGAAATAGCCGAAGTCATTTCCTTTTTCTTTATGGAACCATAGCCGACCACTACGACTTCGTCGAGGGCAGTCGCTTCCTGTTCCAGCAGTATGCGGAGATCTTTCTGACCCTTGAATATAATTTCTTTGTCTTTGAAACCGATGGAGGAAACCAGACATATTCTGCCGTCTTCCACCTTGAGGCTGAATTTACCGTCAAAGTCTGTGACGACTCCGTTCTGGGTCCCCTTTTCGTAAACGGCTGCTCCGATCACTGGCTCGTTGTCCTTGTCGACGACGACACCTGTGAAGAGGCTTTGTGCATACGCTCCGAATGGCACGAGGAGCGCCGCAACTAATGCTGCGATACGGGTTTTTTGTGTCATATTGTTCTTTCTGATTCTAGTTGTTCAAAAGGGTTCGGCCATACTCTACAAGGGCTCTTCTGGCTTCTGCAGGCGTGTCGACGTGTATGCACCTGGTTGCCGGGAAGGTTTCGAATATGTCTTTGACTTGGTCAAGCTTGAAGTCATCAGCCCAGAGCTGGGCCGTGTTCGTAGAATATATTGCATTGACCGTTATGATTGTTCCTTTGTTTGCGGCCTTTGCAACTGTCGTCCTGGACGTAGGTTGGTTGGATGTGTCAACCGATCCTGTTCTGGAAGCAGCCGCCGTCGTCGGGTTCCAGGTGCATTGAGTGAAATATGTCCAGCCGCTCAATCCGTTGCTTACGAGGTATTCAGCATCGCTGCACCAGGAATATGCATTGCATTTCGGGTTTGTCTTGTATGCCGCAAGGATCTTTTCTTTGCTGTTCAGGTAAACAAGGCACTGTTGAGTCATTCCTTTCTTGTTGATGGCCATTACCACATCCTGAACGTTGGCTTCCCTGTCTCCCAGGTCCACGTTTACATAGATTCTGCCTTTGCAGGCATCTAGAAGCTCATCAAAGGTGAGCATCTTGTAAGAGGTCACTTTGCCGTTGCGGTCTTTCAGGCTGAGCTTCTTGATTTCTTCAAGAGTCTTTGTCCTGATGGCTCCGGATCCGTTGGTCTCCCTCTCCAGTTTTTCATCGTGAGATACTACCAATACATTGTCCTTGGTGGTGTACAGGTCGATCTCCATTATGTCAACTTTATCCTTGATGCATTTTTCTACTGCTCCAAGAGAGTTTTCCGGGATGGCAAAATCAGACGAATTTCCTCTGTGGGCCATTACCAGGCATAATTTAGGATCATTTTTGAGGTTCTCCGCAACTCTTTGCAAAGATGCGAGGTTCTCGACATAAATCTTGAAGGAAGTCTTTTCGGCGACTTCCGGGTCCGTCGATACGGTCACTGTCTTGGAACCGGAATATTCGAAGGCATAGGAAACGGTTCCTGAACCCATCTGCTTGATCGTCTTTTCCTTTCCGAATTTGACTGTCACTTCCGTATCCTCGGATATGTTGGCGATATCAATCTCGACTTCTTCGCCTTTCATAACGATTCCGGAAACCGCCTGGCTACAGGTTATTTGGGGGGTCTTTTCTTTCTCCTGCTCCGGAGAGTCTTTGCTGCAGGATGACGCCAAAATGGCGGCAACCAGAAGCATAAGGATAGTTTTCAAGTAAGTTTTAAAATTCATAGCATTTAATTGTTATATGAGCCTGGCCACCAAGAACCGGTTCTTTGTGCATTTCTTCCGTCCACTAGATAGCCTTTTGGTGTCATATTATCAAGCCAAGTGTAAAAAGTATTTCCGAGGTCGGTTATACCGCAAGCTGAAATGCTAAAGTTATTGGTCATTGCCTCGGTTACATCAGTGCTTGTCGCAGAAGTGAACCCTGAAATAGATCCGTTCCAAACATAGCTGTTCAGGGTTGTATCATATTCTCCGGAGACGTCGCTCTTGCTTTTCCCGTCCATATCATCGGCGTCTGCGGAATATGGTGTATATCCTGAAGTTGATCCGAATACGTTGTGTCCGAGTGA
>JAILCZ010000111.1 GCA_024689985.1 Bacteroidales bacterium
TGGAGCAGGCTTACGGATGACGGAAAGATTGAAGTCCGCAATGAGAATTTCTTCACGGACCTCAGCGCTTATCGTCTCAAGTGGGAAATAATTGCTGACGGAGAAAGAGTCGACGGCGGGATGATCAACGACCTCGATGTCGCTCCTCAGCAGACCTGTCTTGTCGAAATCCCGTTCGTCTCCTGCTTGAGAGATGAAAGAGAGTATTTCCTCAATATCTACTTTGAGCTCAAGTCAGACCAGCCTCTTCTCAAGGCCGGACATATCGCCGCAAAACAGCAGATTGCCGTTCCGGATTCTTTATTGTCACCAGGAACGCCAAAACCAGTCCAAATTTATCGTGGCTCATCTTTGATGGACGTTTCTGTGCCAGCGGAAGGGGCTCCAGATGATTATATTGAAATCAATTCCTCTAGTATGAGCCTTTTCATTGACATTAAGACAGGTCTAATCAAATCCTGGACTGTATATGGAAAGGAAATGCTTGCAGAAGGTGCCAAGATTACACCAGTATTCTGGAGGGCACCGACGGACAATGACTACGGAGCAAATCTCCAGAAGAAACTTGCTGTCTGGAAAGATCCTGGTCTGAAACTTAAGTCACTTTCAGAAAAGGATGCGGCATTTGGCGGAGGATTCAGGGCTGAATTCGAGCTTACAAATGTCGGTGGCCTTCTTACAATTGATTATGAACTTTATGCAAATAGTTGTTTTTGCATAGCACAGACTTACAAGGCTGATTCTACGGCTACCCATCCCGGCTTTTTCCGCTTTGGACTGCAGATACCGCTCAAGTCTTCCCTCGAGAATATCCGCTACTATGGCAGGGGCCCGGGAGAGAGCTATGTCGACAGGCACGAGTCTGAGTTCATCGGTATCTACGAACAGAGCGTGACGAGCCAGTATTATCCTTACATCCGTCCTCAGGAAACAGGCAACAAGACTGACGTCCGCTGGTTTACCCTTACTGACGACAAAGGCTACGGTATTCAAGCGTATTCTAAGAAACCTTTCAACGCCAGTGCCCTCCATTATACCATAGAGTCTCTTGATGAGGGCCCGGAGAAGCACAATCTCCATAATGTGGACATCGCCCCTTCGAACCTCACCAACCTGCTTCTTGACAATGCCCATTTGGGACTTGGCTGCGTCAATAGTTGGGGCGCCATCCCTGAGGAGGAGTATCTGTTACCGTACGGAGATTACAGTTTCACCATCGTTTTCTGTCCTATTAAGAAAAAACAGAAGTAATATAAGTTCAATCTAATTAGTTTTATTTGATTGATTGTTTCAGTTCTTTCAAACTGAATTCATAGACTGGTCTGCGTTTGCCCTTGCTGTTGGTGACGCAGATCAGTTTTTTCTTCCATACATCCACGTCTTCCATTTCGCAAGGAATCACGTCCGTATATTCGAATCTGTATCCCTTTGGTATTTCATTCTTGATAGGGAAGAGTTTCACAACATACAGTTCAGAAGGCCTGTCTTCCTTGCCGACTCCCACTGGCATATAAAGGATCCCGTCATAGATGCAGCCGGCCTGGAGAATGTTGTCCTGGGGCCCTCTTGAGCCTTCCGGCAGAGTCTCGTCAATATAGAATGTGTATTGCACATCTTCCGGAGAAAGTTTTACTATGAAATCGTTCTTGTCAAATTTTGGGAAGGAGAACCTATGGACGACGATTCTGTTGTCCGGCAGGGCGTTTCCCTTCGTGTTGCCATAGCAGAAAACGTAGTCCGGATTCTTCGGGTCGAAGAGCCACAGATTTGACATAAATGTCTCCTGTTTGTAGGATATGACTTGTACGAGCTGTGATCCGACTGGATTTCCGTCCTCGTCCGTGAGGATTCTTTCCACGAAGAGGAGCCTTGACATATTTTTCAGTTCATCTATGCCGATTTCGTCCACGGGCAGAGATCTGCACTGTGATACATACAGAAGAGGAAAGCGGTCCGACTTGTCATATTTCTCTTTTGAGAAGAACGCGTTGTTGGCGTGGTTGTTCTCCCCGTATGATGCCAACTTGAATTCACTTACCAATGCCTGCTTCTTAAGGTCCATCACCACGCACACTCCTTTGTTCCTGAGGCTGAACATATAGTCTCCGTGAATCGCCATTCCCTGAACGGATGTCTCCTGTCCCATTTTTTCCAGCCCCTTCTGGCAGAACATCAGTTTCGGCTCTGCCCGGCTGACCTGGTTTTCCTGGGCATAGACAGAATATGAGGCTGACGCAGAAAGCAGTGCGGCCGATGCCAGCATCGCAGCAAATAGTGTATTGGTTTTCATATTGTATATAAGTATCTCGTTCCTAAACTATCTCGTAATTAAACTCTCTAGCACCTGAACAATCTCGTGGTGAAAAGCTTTACAAGTCTTTTATTTACATCTAAGATAAGCATCAAATCCGTTTGTTTTCAAAGATTATTCCTAAATTTAACTATTTACATTAACTAAATATAATAATGGCAATCAAGAATATAATTTTTGATTTGGGCAATGTTATGGTCACACTCGATGTTCTCAAGAGCGTCCGTGCATTTATGTCACTTTGTCCCAATACCACAGGTAACCCTATGGAGAATCCTGAATTTGTAAAACTCATCAATCTCTATAGCGTAGGAGGTGTCAGTACGGAAGAGTTCTGTGAACAGATCAGAACTATTTTTGATATTAAGGCTTCTGACCGGCAGATCATTGATGCCTGCAATATGATGCTCGTTGAAATTCCTGAGAAAAAGAAAGTGAAACTCCTTGAACTCAAGGCACAGGGCTACCATCTTTTCTTTCTCAGCAATATCGTCGACTGCCATTGGGACCTGATTTCTGAAAAGCTTCTGCCTTACAAAGGCAAGACTGCCGAGGATTTCGTGGAGATTGCTTTTCTCTCGCAGAAGATGCACCTCGTGAAACCAGACCCTGAAATATACGCCACGGTTATCCGTGAGGCACAAATTGAACCTAAGGAAACTCTTTTCATAGATGACAGACCTGAAAATTGCAAGGCTGCCGAAGCCTTTGGTATTAAGACATTTAACAATCTGAAAATTGACGACTGGCTTATTGCTGAACC
>JAILCZ010000031.1 GCA_024689985.1 Bacteroidales bacterium
GGTAGAGCTCGCATACGAAGGCCAGCGCTACTGGGATCTCCGCAGATGGGAAGACTCAACCAAGGACTACCCTACCGGACTCTGCAACTACCAGCAGCACGGCTTCAAGATCGAAAAGTCAGGCAGCGACTTCGTTTACACCTATGTAAGCGTTGACGACAAGGACAGATCATTCCCTGAAAAGATGTATCGTTTCCCTATGCCTCAGAGCGAGCTTTCAAGCAACAACGCCGTAGAGCAGTATTCAGAATGGAAATAAACTGATACGAAAATGAAAAAAGCATTCATCATATTATCCGCAGCTATCCTCGCATTCGCGACTGCCTGTCACAGCCCTGAATTCGTGGAAAGCACGGCCAACCGCCAGGGCCTCACAAGCCTCACGGCGATCTTCACCTTCGGTCCTTATGTTGACCAGGAGATGGCCAAGCTGACAATCACCGACGAGGAAGAAACCAACCTCGTGATTCCTATACCTTATTACTATCCAGAGACCTCGGACGACGAGACCTCCGCATATGTAACCAAGGTCCGCATCAAGGCGGAGCTCCAGCCGAACTGGAAGATCTCCCCTGCCCTCACGGTGCTCGACCTCACGGAAGACAACTGGTTCAAGCTCACCAACCCTCAGGGCGTGGAGACAAAGATCTGCATCACAGGCGAAAGAGTGAAATCATCTGCCTGCGAGATCACCTCATTCGTCCTTGACTCACCTGTAGTGTCAGGAGTCATCGACAAGGAGAACAAGATTATCACCCTTCCTACCAAGGACGATGTCACAAGCTGCACAGCAACAGTACAGATCTCTTCACACGCGACGATCTCACCTGACCCGACCGAGGCCCGTGACTACACCAACGGCGTGGAATTCACGGTAACCGCACACGACGGTACCACCTGCACATACACCGTACAGACCGGAGACCCAGAGAAGATTGACAGCGGAATCAACACCGCCTCAATCGAGAAGCTCTTCAACATCGACCCTGTCACGAGACTCGCCCTTCCTGACTACAGCACATCGACACCGGTATCCCTCGCATACAGCGGCGGAGTCCTCGCAATCTGCACTGGCAGCGGCAGTCCTATGACAGTCAACGGCCTCAACGGATCGAAGATCGGAACGATGACCCTCGGAAGCGCAGTCGCAGGTGCGATCACCAACGACGCAGCCGAGAACATCCTCATCACCAACATCGCAGCAGGTTCAGAAACCGTCAACCTCTACAAGAGCGCTTCAACGACAGCTACACCTGAGCTCTTCTACTCCTTCGCCAACCCAGCCGACTGTCCTGTCGGAAACAAGATGAAGGTATTTGGCGACCTCGGCGGTTCGGCAGTCATCGTTATGCCTTGCGCCGGAATCGACGGAGTCACCACAAGCTCTAAGGTAGTTTATGTAACCGTTGAAAACGGTGCGGCAACCGGAGCATCAGTCTGCGATATGACGGCGACCGGAATGGCCTGGGGTTCAGCTCCTACCAACATCGCCGGCGTCATCCCTGCATCAGCCGCACCTGCGACCGACGGATGGCTGCTCAACTACTACGAAGGCGGCAGCCAGACGTGCGACCAGCTCCAGTACATCAACGGAGCAGCCACATCGGCAACAGGCCTCTTCACCTATAACGGCGACAGCGCGTGGGGCTACGATGCCAACTGTCTCGACAGCAAGGAATTCAACGGAGTAAGATATGCGGCGCTTCTCATCGCAAGCCACTTCCCGGCTTGGGGAATGGGTCCGCAGCTCTACTTCTACGACATCACCACTCCTTCGGCACCTTCAGAGGTATTCAAGAACACCTCTATCGGCTGGTACCAGACCGGCTCATACGCAGGAGCTACCGGAGATGTCATCCTGGCACCATCAGCTGACGGCTTCAAGATTTATGTTTACTACTACGACGGCAACTCACAGGCTGTGGGCGGATACGTCGGAGACTGCATCAAGAGATAAGCATATGAAAATGACTTCATCAATACTCGCCATCCTCTGTGGCTGCCTCGTTGCAGGCAGCTGCAGCAAGGATGATACATCAATACCAGACTGGCCTTGGAACGACCCGGAACCGGAGCCTACTCCGACTTTCGAGGAGCCAAACCCTGCAATCACCGAACTCGGATGGACAAACGTGATGGACACCTACGGCATACTGCCTGAAGCCGTCAACGTTTACAAGTCCCCTGAAACCCTTCAGGGCAAGAGCGCGATAGCATACATTGCAGTGGCTACCGAGACCTTCAACGTCTGGGGAATAAACGATTCGGCCCTTTCAGGTTCGACGGACGCCCTCAGGACTCCGTCCGAAATGTACACTGAAAAACAGCCTACGATCGTAATCAACGGAGGATATTTCTACACTGATAGCGGTACGAATTACGCTGCCAGCCTTGCAATAAGCGACGGGACGCTACTTTCCCCAAATATTAACTACGCGTCTCGAGACTGGGTCACGGTTTACAATCCTACCCGCGCTGCGTTCATCGAACACAACGACGGTAGCTACGAAGCCGCCTGGACTTTCTACCAGAATGCTGACCAGCATTTCCTGTACCAGATCCCGGCACCTAATTCCTGGGATTCGACCCCTTGCGACGCCCCGTCCGCAACATATCCGGAAACTGCTGCTTCACTTAACGCAAAGAATGGCATTGGCGGTGGTCCTGTCCTTCTCAAAGGAGGAGAGATCAAGAACACGGGAGCTGAAGAGCTCTTCGAGGCCAATTCGGATGTCGCTTACGCTGGAAACAGCCCACGTACCGCAATCGGTGTTACTTCTGACAAAAAGATCATTCTTTTTGTATGCGAAGGCCGAAATATGACCGAAGGAGTCGCAGGATTCTCGACCGCAGAAGTCGCAGCAATCCTCAAGGACCTCGGTTGCACTGAGGCCATCAACCTTGACGGCGGCGGATCAACCTGTATGCTCGTCAACGGAAAGGAGACAATCAAGCCATCCGACGGTTCACAGAGAAAAGTCGGCAGCTGTGTATATCTCAAATAAAAAATGAAAAGGTTTTTTAAAACACTATTAATTCTTTCAACAGTCTTCGCCACCTGTGCCTGCACAGGTGACGAGGATCTAACTATCAAATGGGACGACAACTGGAAGCAGGAAGAAAGTTCGGATCCCGACACACCTGACAACCCAGATGATCCTGACAATACTGACGACCCTGATGATCCTGACACGCCGGTTGATAACAGCAAGCCGCGCTACCTCTGGATCGATGCATCAGCCAACTTCTACTACTACGCCAACGACAAAGAGCAGATAGCCTCAGACCTGAAGAAGATCAAGGAAACCGGATTCACCGACGTCATCGTAGATGTACGCCCTACCGAGGGAACGGTCCTCTACAAGAGCAGCGTGGCACCTGAAGCCAGGAGGCTCGCAGCCTGGATCGGAAGCAATTACAAATTCGTTGAAAGAACCGCAACCTGGGACTACCTCAAGACCTTCGTCGAAGAAGGCCACAAGGTCGGTCTCCGCGTAAACGCATCTATGAATACTTTCGTGGGCGGCTACCACGGTTACTACGGCCTCGACAACGAAGGCCCTATCTACAGCGGAGCCATCCCTACCACCTGGGCTACGATGGTCAACACCAAGGACGGCATCAAGAGCAGCTACGACCTCTGTGAAGGCGGTACTGTCTTCCTCTGCCCTTCCAACCCTAATGTCCAGGAATACATCCTCAAGATCATCGCTGAAATCGCGGCCTACGACGTTGACGGACTCATCCTCGACCGCTGCCGCTACGATGACTACGGCCTCCAGAGCGACTTCTCCGATTACTCCAAGACACAGTTCGAAGAGTACTTCGGGCAGACGATGACCAACTGGCCGTCTGACGTATTCGCGCCTGGCACCTCGGAACTTCCAGGCACTATGAGCGTCGTAAAGAAAGCCTGGCTCTCATACAGGGCCAAGGTCATCCACGACTTCATCGTGAAAGCCGCCGCCAAGGCACACGAAGTCAACTCCGACATCCGTTTCGGCACCTATGTGGGAGCCTGGTATTCCAGCTACTACTCTTCAGGAGTAAACTGGGCAAGTCCAAAATACAAGACTGCGCAGCACTACTACTGGGCTGATTCAGACTACGCCCAATACGGTTATGCCGACCATCTCGACTTCATAATGCTCGGATGCTATGCCGGCACCGACAGCGTCTATGGAACGACGGAATGGACAATGCAGGGATTCGCATCCCGCGGCAAGTCCCTCCTCTGCGGCGACACCGTCTGCGCGGGCGGACCTGACATCGGAAACGCAACCGGCTTCGAGAACGGAGGCCAGGAAGCTGTCATCCCGAAGACAATCGACGCCTGCATCAACGCGGCCGACGGCTACTTCTGCTTCGACCTCTGCCACATCAGGATGTTCAATTACTGGGAAGCCTTCAAGAAAGGCTTCGACTCCTACCTGGAAAGCGTAAACTAAAACAACAATCCAATTTATATTTAATTGCCACATGAAAAAAGCACTAATCCTGATTGCAACAGCAATCCTCGCGTTGGCGTCCTGCTCAAAGGACGACGTGAGCACGGAACTGGCCCTCAGTTCCGATTCAGCCGTAACAGTACCCGCTGACGGAGAAACCGTGACGGTCACTTTCACGACTAACACAGACTGGACAGCCTCTTTTTCTGAGAAGAACTGGGCATCCATCAACCCTACCTCAGGTTCAGCCGGAACCTGCACGGTCAAGGTATCATTCCTCAAGAACTCCACCGAGGATGAGCGTACTGCAAAACTCACCGTCACGGCAGCTGAAAAGACTGCTACCGTAAACTTCACCCAGTGTCCTCAGGGCAAGCTCGCCCTCTCTTCAGAGGCCACCCAGGAAGTATCATACAGAGACACGACAATCAACGTGAAGGTTCTTTCGAACGTAAGCTACACTGCTTCTGCGAATGTCAGCTGGATCACCATCGGCGAGACAAAGGCTGCCACGGAGAAGACCACGGCTATCACCATTGCGAAGAACAGCGTACAGGAAGCTCGTGAGGGAGTCATCTCATTCATCAGCGAAGACAAGACTCTCTCTGCTACCGTCACCGTAAAGCAGGGCGCTTTCGAGCCATACTTCACCGTAAGCGGAGTTGACGCAAGCAACTACCTCTACTCTGAGAAGGCCGGCGGTACATTCAAGTTCACCGTCGATGCCAACGTAGATTTCGAAATCAAGAAATACGATGCCACAGGCGAAGCCTTCGACTGGGCACCAGTGACGATGAACGCAGACTCTACCGAGTTCACGTTCACGGTCAGCGCATCCGAAGAATTCGATGCCCGCGTAGCCTATGTCAAGTTCACGGTTCCTGCAATCCAGGTTGCCGTACTCGATGACAACAACGAGCCTACGGGAGAGACCACCCCATATGTGACCAGAGTATATCTCGGACAGGAAGGAACGGCATATGTTTCCTGGAAGACCGACTTCACCTGGGATCTTCACTACGATGCATCAAGCTACACCACAGCCCTCTTCGGAGACTATATGGTGGTCAGCAATGCCAACGGCCTCTTCGGATACAACAAGAGCACAGGTGCGGCTGCATCGCTCGGCCTCAGCCAGACGCCTCAGGGCATCACTATGGATGACGCAGGCAACTATGTAATGTTCACAGGCGGAAACTATCCTCTTGAAGAAGGTACGACCGTAGTTCCTCTGAATGTATTTTACATCACGCCTGCCGATCTTGCATCCGGAACCAAGGCTCCTAAGAAAATCATCACCTATACGAATGGCTTCTACGGCTACGGACTCGACAACCTCCGCGTAAGCGGTGACATTACCGGCAACGCCCTCGTGACTATGGTCAGCGCAGGCGGCTGGGCAGGCGGAACCTATGTCGCAGCCTGGAAGGTCGAGAACGGCTCAGTTGCCACGAATGAAAGCAACGAGAACGTTCCTGCATACAATATGAACACTCCTTGGACCACAGAGATCTGGGCTTCACGCAACTTCGTCGCAAAGCACCGCTCTGCTAATGTATCGGACGGAGTATTCGGTATCGGATACGACGGCAACTACAACCTCCACTACTGTCCTGATATGAACGCGGACAACTGGAAGGAAGTGTTTGTCACCGGTTCAACCTGGGCCGAAGGCTACAACGCTATGGATATGATCACCTGGAACGGTTCCAAGTATCTCGCACTCATCGGTATGACATACTTCGGAAAGACGAACTGGGGCGATGACACTGCGGAGTACTCTTACCTCCCTTCATACCTCTTCCTCCTCAACATTGACGATCCTGAAAACCCTGTTCTTGTCAGCAAGCAGGAGATGACTATGACAAAGGACCTCTTCGTTTATGGCGCGACATCAGATGTCAAGCTCGCAGTTGAAGACGGCAACCTCGCGGCATACGTCGTTGACTCAGGAATTTCCCTCATCTACAAGATGGTTTACCCGTCAAAAGCTGAGAAATAAGGGGATAATTTACTATATTACCGCCCCTGAAACGACATTTCCAAAACAGGAAAAAATAACAATATGACAGACAGAAGGACATTCCTTAAAACA
>JAILCZ010000149.1 GCA_024689985.1 Bacteroidales bacterium
TGATTACTTTCTTCTGTCTCCGAAGAGCATTGCGAATACGGCTAATACAGGATAGATTTCAACACGGCCGAGGAACATATCAATCGTGAATACGAATTTCACCCAGGAAGATTCCATTCCATAATTTCCGAATGTTCCGATTTCCTTGAGCGCAGGACCCACGTTACCGAGACAGCTGGCCGTTCCGGCAAGGGCATTTCCGGTATCCACGCCAAGGGCCAGGCAGACGATCAGCGAGAATATGAGGAAGAGACCGAACATAGCCGCATAGAGGATATGAGGATATATGGACTCGTCCCTGAGATAGGTATTGCCGATTTTGATTTCAGAAACCGCCGCAGGACGGAAGGCTGACTTGACCTGACGGCCGATAGCCTTGAAGAGCACATATACTCGGTCCGCCTTGAGTCCACCCGTGGTAGAACCGGCCATACCGCACTGCACGCCCATAAACATCAGGATGACGTTCACGAACAGAGGCCAATTGGCATTGTCGGCCACGGCAAATCCTGTCGTGGACGCATAGCTGACCACGTGGAAGGCTCCGTCCATAAAGGCTTCACCCCAGGAGAATGAAATGCGGGAGAACCTGAGCCTGAGGGCAACAATGACGGTTGCGATAATGATGGAATAGGTATAATACTTCAATACGGGATTATTCAGAGGCTTGATGCTCCTGTGTATCACGGCAAGGAAAATCAGACCGAAATGGACTGACGCCAGATACATAAAGAATATCGTAATGAAGTTGATGGTCGTTGAGTTGAATGAACCGATGCTCTCATTCTTCGTGCTGAATCCTCCGGTGGCGCAGACGCTCATCGCGTGGTTGATCGCGTCGAACGGTGTCATACCGGCAAGCACATAGCAGATGAACGCGGCTATGCATATTCCGATATATACATAGGCGAAGATGAACACCGTCTTGTTCTGCCTTACCCTGTAGCCGTTCCTGGACAGGGATGATATCTCCATATTCGTAAGACGGAAACGGATGGCACTGTTGTTCGGAATGAGAAGCAGGAGGAAGACCACTACTCCCAAACCGCCGATGAAGTGCGTCGAACTTCTCCAGAAGAGGAGGCTGTCAGGCAGATTCTCCACATTGGCAAGAATCGTCGCTCCCGTCGTAGTAAATCCGGAAACGCTTTCGAACCAAGCGTTCACGACGCTGAAAGGGCCGCCCCAGAGGGCATACGGAAGCATACCGAAGACAAAGGACAGCAGCCACGAAAGCACGACTATCATATAGCCGTCCTTGAGTGAAATCTTGGATGTCCTCGTCACGAAGATGAACGGGAAGATACCCACGATGAAAGTCAGCACGAAGCTGATGCTCAAGGCAGCAAGGGCGCTGTCGTTTCCATTTGCCATAGAAACGAGAATGGACAGGAACATAAACAGGGCGCTCACGAGGAGAGCCGATCCTACGTTCCTAGATATTACCTTGATATTCATTCGGTAGTTCCGCTTTTTTCACGTAAAATCTTGAGACGCTTTCTGAGCTGGAGGTTCTCTTCGGTTATTTCGGTGATTCCGCCGTTGAGGTCCTGAAGCTGATCGTCCCCGTCAAATGTATTGGAATACTTTCTTCCGATGGACCTGTAATCATTCAAGCCGTGCAGCATCCTGTAGATAGGATTGACATAATATGCAAGGATGAAGAACAACAGGAGAAGAAGCAGGAGAAGACCGACTCCCACGGCTACGACGCCAGGGATGACGCTCCTGTAGAAACCTCTCTGGAAGGTCTCCGAATTTCTCTGAAGTTCAGTATAGAAGACGCTGGAAAGCTTGTCGATATCGCTCTTTAGTCTCTGGAACTTAGGCTGTAGCCTGAGAAAGTACCAGTCCCTGGAATCCGTGAATTCATCCTCCAGCACAGCCGGCAGTTCCAAGGAAGTCAGCATATAGGCGGAATATGAATAAAGGATGGAGTCTGCTAGAGGCAGGGCGCGGGCATCGCTCATACTGGCCTTGAGACTGTCGCATCTGAGGAGGAAATCGTCCTGGTTGAATGTCGGCACGTGCGACTTCTTCTGGCCGTCGTCTCCGATTACAGCAAGGATGGACAGATTGTAGGCATTGCTCTGCTCGGCCATTTTCTGGGCATCGTTGATGCTGCGGATATTACCCGCGATCAGGTCTGAGACATAGTTGCTCATCCTGCTGAATTCCAGAATCGAAATGATGCTGGAGACAAGCAGGGCAACAGCCACGGCACAGAAACCGAGGGTGAGTTTCATTCTCATCGTGAGATGAAAATGCTTAACCTTGTAAACGAAGTTATTGAACATTGTTAAATGAGACCAAGGAAGCGGCTACGTGCGATGAGAGAAGCTCCTATAGGAGCAGCCTTCTTGCCGAGAGCCGAGAATTTTATCGTGGTATCATTGCTTACTACATTGTGCGCGTGCTTCTTCATTGCGCTCTGGACAGGGAGCATAAGATAATCCTTGCCGACCATCAGACGACCTCCGAGGATGACGAGCTGAGGGTTGAAGACATTGATGAGACCTGCGATACCCTTTCCGAGGACCTCGCCTACCTCCTGCATGGCGGAGATACAGAGCATATCCTCCTCCTTCACCGCCTCGAGCACGTTGCGGAGACGGATCTCCTCACCTGCACGGTACTTGGCCGACAGAGAAGAAGCCTTGCCGTCACGGAGCTGGTCGAGCACGAGCCTGTGCAGGGCGATACCTGCTGCACCAGTCTCAAGACAGCCAACCTTTCCGCATCGGCAGACGATGTTGTTATCGAGCATCGGGAAGTGTCCGATCTCACCTGAGAATCCTGACTCACCGTAATAAAGCTTGCCGTCGAGGATCATACCCATACCGAGACCCCAGCTGGCGTTGATGAATAGCACATTCTTCTCATCCTGGACACAGCCGCAGAGATACTCTCCGTATGACATAGCACGGGAGTTGTTCTCGGCGATGACAGGGATGCCGAGCTTGTCGCTCACGATCTGGTTGAGAGGGAATTCGTTGTCACCGAAATAGGTATAGCAGGAACCGGTATGGAAATTCACCCTTCCGCGAAGGCTGATGCCCAGGCCGAGGACCTTCTTCCAGTCGATGCCGATCTTGTTCACGTGGTCCACGATGATGTCGGTGAAGCCCTGCAGGCTCTCCTCATCCTCCTTGAGCACGTGAGGAATCTCCTTCTCGTAATTCACGAGGTCACCCTTGAAATTGGTCACGGCGATATTGATGTGATGATGACCGCAGTCAACACCCACGAAGAATCCGGCTTCCGGATTAAGGCCATATATACTTGGGCGTCGTCCGCCGGAAGTACCCTGCTTACCAAGGTCAAGCATATAACCGTCATCGATAAGCTCAACGACGAGCTTGGTCACAGTAGGGACTGAAGCGCCAAGGAAATCACTCAGGTCAGAAATACTGTAATTAGTTTTTCCGTTAATGCAGAACGACATAATCTGTTTTTTCAGATTTGCGCTCTTATTGTTCATATCTTCAAGAAAACTGTTACGCATAGTTTATAAATTGTCCTGCAAACATAACAATAATAAATCTTGAAAACAAAAAATTTTAAAAACTAC
>JAILCZ010000014.1 GCA_024689985.1 Bacteroidales bacterium
CCTTTTTGGGATTGGGCGGCGCAGTAACACTGGTATTTTGGGCATAAGCGTCAAACGATAGGGTTTCTAAGACAACGAGCAGAATGGACACCAGGCGTTTCATATCAGAGGAGTATTAGTGTTCTAACAAAGGTAAGAAAAAATTGAATACGTGTATTCTTGGTAGCTATTGAAGATGTTCTTTATCAACTGGTTGAATTATACCAGCGGCGTATTCAAATAATGAACGGAAAATGCGACCAAATTTGGAGAATAGAAAAAAATAAAGACTTTGTAAGTGCCTGAAATTAGCAGTTTACAAAGTCTATAATGTGCCTCGGTCTGGGGTATTTGTATCGGTGGCAGCCGGTGGCTATCTATAGTGGTATCTCACCTTGCGGAGATATCAAGTGCTAGTTTTGGTTGGGAGTATCTTTATGCTCTTCCTTGACGTCGTCACCTACGGTATCCTTGTACTTGAAGCGGCGGATCTTGTGGGTGGCAGTCTTTTCGAAAGGCTCCTTCATAACCTCGACGTTGTTGACCTTGCTTGACTTGTTGACGTGCTGGTTGATGTAGTCGAGCAGGGCCTGCTTGCGCTCGTTGAGGTTGTCGAAGAACTTGTCCTCATATGCCTGGTCCCAGTTGAGCACGTCGTCGTTGAACTTCACGAGGGCGATGAGCTTGCCCTGGCGCTCCATCACGAGGGACTCGTTGACGCCGGTGTAGTTGTTGATGACGCTCTCGATTTCCTCAGGATAGATGTTCTCTCCTGATGCTCCGAGGATCATATTGCTGAGACGGCCCTTGATGAAGAAGCGTCCCTTCCTGTCCTGGATGGCGAGGTCGTTGGTATGGTACCAGCCGTCGTCGTCGATGGCCTTGCGGGTACGCTCAGGGTCCTTGTAGTATCCGAGCATAAGGTTGTCGCCACGGCAGACGATCTCTCCCTCTCCGGTTTCCGGATTCACGTCACGGAGCTTCACGTCAACTCCATAGCAAGGAAGGCCGATTGAGCCTACCACGGTGGCGTTCACGCAGGCGGCGCATACGAGCGGCGCACACTCCGTAAGACCGTAGCCGATGGCGTATGGCATTCCGGCTCTCTTGAGGAAGTCTTCAACCACGACGTCGAGCTTGGATCCGCCGACTCCGAGGAATTTGAGCTTTCCGCCGAAGGTCTTGTAGAGTCGGCTTCCGACAAGCTTGTAGAGAAGCCAAGGCGTATGTTCACGCATCCAGGAGAGGACGCGGCTCTTTTCAATCGTAGGAAGGACGCTCTGACGGTAGATCTTCTCGATGATGAGAGGAACGACGCAGAGTATCGTAGGCCTGATTTCCTTGAGGGCCTTGAGTAGAATCGTCGGTGTAGGAGGTTTGTGAATGTAGTATACCTTCGCTCCTACGAAGAACGGATAGAGCATCGAAAGAGCCATCTCATAGGTGTGAGCCATCGGAAGGATGGAGAGCCAGATGTCTTTTGTCGAGGCCTTCTGCGCGTGGAAGGCTTCGATGATGTTCCAGCAGAAGTTTCTGTGGCTGAGCATCACGCCCTTTGCGCTTCCGGTGGTTCCGGAGGTGTAGATGAGGCAGGCGAGGTCGTCCGGCTGAGGTTCTTTTGTCCATCCGTCACAGGTGAAGGCGTTGTCATCCTTCTTGATGAGCTCAAGGGTCTCGATGTCGAAGATGAGGGTGAGCTTTTCCTTGATATCGTCAGTGATCTTCGGAAGCTGCTTCTCAGAGACAAAGAGGACCTTGGTATCGGAGTGGTTGATGATGTTCTGGATTTCGTTCGAAGATGACTCCGGGAGGATAGGCACGGCAACGCGTCCGAATGCTACGGCTGCGAAGTAGGCCATCGTCCAGTTCGGCATATTCTGCGAAAGGATGGCGATCTTGTCGCCGGCGCTGATGCCGAAGCGGGAAAGGAGATGCGAAAGTTCGTTGCACCTGTGCCTGAACTGGTCATAGGTGTATGACTGGCTTCCGTCATCATAGGTTGAGGCGAGTCTCTTCGAGTATGTCAGGGTTGCATAGTCATACAACCTGGCAAGGGTCGTGACGTAATTGTCACGGTTGTTCATACCTTTACGGGAATTACTCATAATATCTTTGTTAAGTTCGTTCTCTTACTTGGTGATGAATTTCTCAGGATGTTTGCCGACTATGTGCATATCCTCGTATTCCTGCTGCATTCTGGCCGTATCGGCATTGGCGTCATCTGTAAGGGTGAATTCCTTGATGACTCCTACCTGGCGCGGATTCCATCCGAAGATGCAGAGATATACAGGGCAGCCGACTTCCTTTGCAATGAGGTGATAGCCCTTGGCCCATTTCTTCACAGGCTTGCGGGTTCCTTCCACTGCGATTGCAAGGTGGAAGATTTTCTCCGACTCCATTTCGTGAATTACGGAGCGCACCATCGCCGACTTGCTTTTCTGATCGACAGGGATGCCACCGCATCTTCTGAGAATCCATCCAAGAGGGCCCTTGAAGAGGGACGCCTTGATCATACACTTCGGATGATAGTCGAATGACCTGTAGAAAAGATAGGCTACGACAAAATCCCACATTGAAGTGTGGGGTGCGCCTGCAAGAATGCACTTGTCAACCGGCGCAGGACCTGATACGGCCTCGAACTTGAGGCACTTGGTCAGAAGGAATTTGCACAGTCTGGCCTTCCAGGAAAGTTTGTCCTTATTGATCTCCATTTTACTAGATGTTTACATCTTCCAGTTCCTCCTCCGAGCGGAGGTTCTGGCGTATGAAGTTCTGACGGTCGATGGTGTTGTCTCCCATATAGAACTCCATTATATCGTGGATTGATTCTTCGTCCGCGAGCTTGACCTCGTCCAGACGCATATTTTCGTCTATGAAATGCACGAACTCGTCAGCCGAGATTTCACCGAGACCTTTGAATCGGGTAATTTCCACTCCGTTCTTGATCTTTGCGATGGCCTCTTCCTTCTCTGCCTGATTGTAGCAGTAGTAAGTCTCCTTCTTGTTCCTCACGCGGAAGAGCGGAGTCTGAAGGATGAACACGTGGCCACGGCGGATCAGTTCCGGATAATATTTCATAATGAACGTCAGCACAAGCATACGGATATGCATTCCGTCATCATCGGCATCGGTTGCGACGATGATGTTGTTGTACCTGAGGTTGTCGAGGTCGTTCTCTACGTCGAGGGCTGAGATGAGGAGGTTGAGTTCTTCGTTCTCGGCCACCCTTCTGTGGCTCTCCTTGAAGCAGTTGATAGGCTTGCCTCGGAGGCTGAACACAGCCTGGTAATTGGCGTCACGGGCCTTGGTGATGGTTCCGGATGCGGAATCACCCTCCGTGATGAAGAGGCTTGACTTCTCTCCGAACTCCTGCTTTGCGGCTGCGAGCTTGTCACAGTAGTGATAGCGGCAGTCACGGAGCTTGCGGTTATAGACGTTAGCCTTCTTGTTGCGTTCCCTTGTCTTTTTCTGCACGCCCTGGATCTCCTCACGCTCAGCCTGGGAAGCCTTGATCTTCTCTTCGAGGACAGGAATGATGTCGGTGTGCATATGGAGGTAGTTGTCAAGATTCTTGGCAACGAAGTCGTTCACGAAACTACGGATGGTAGGTCCGACGCCTTCTTTCTTCTCCCACATATAGGTAGATCCGAGCTTGGTCTTGGTCTGGCCTTCGAAGTTCGGTTCCTGAATCTGTATGCTGATTGCTCCGACGATGCCCTGGCGGCAGTCTTCTGGAGCGTAGTTCTTCTTGTAGAATTCCTTGAGGGTCTTTCCGATGGCCTCGCGGTAGGCTGCGAGGTGAGTACCTCCGTCGCGGGTATTCTGACCGTTGACGAAAGAGGTGATGTTCTCGCCGTATGAGTTGCCGTGGGTGAGGACGACCTCGATGTCGGTGCCTTCAAGATGGATCGGCGGATAGAGAGGGGCTTCCGAGAGGCTCTCGTTCACGAGGTCGAGAAGACCGTTCTCAGACTTGAATGACTCTCCGTTGAGCACGAGCTGGAGGCCCTTCTTCAGGTAGGAGTAGTTTTTCACCATCGAGGTGACATAGTCCATCCTGTAGCTGAAGTTGCCGAACATCTCCTCGTCCGGAGTGAAGGTCACGAAGGTTCCGTTCCTGTCGGTGACACCTTTCTTGGTGCCCGAATCCAGGAGCTCTCCCCTGCTGTACTTGGCCCAGGAGCTCTCTCCGTCGCGGAATGACTCCACATAGAAACTTGAAGAGAGGGCGTTCACGGCCTTGGTACCCACACCGTTGAGTCCGATGGACTTCTTGAAAGCCTCGTCGTCGAACTTACCACCGGTATTGAGGTTGGAGGTCACTTTTACGACGGATCCGAGAGGAATTCCTCGGCCGTAGTCTCTCACGGTCACATTCCTTCCGTCGATGGTTATCTTAATCTGTTTTCCGAAACCCATCGCGTACTCGTCAATGGAGTTGTCGATGATTTCTTTCAGGAGAACATAGATACCGTCTCCCTGGTTGTCACCGTTTCCAAGACGTCCGATGTACATACCCGCGCGTTTACGGATATGCTCGTTCCACTCAAGGGTTTTGATATTTGCGTCCGAGTAATTGCTCGCTGTCTGATCTGCCATAATTGTCTCACGCGCGCACAATGCGCACTAATAAGCAAAGATACTAAAACTAAACAAAAAAATAAAGGCAACCTTTCGGCTGCCTTTACTCAATATGTGTGTTTCAGATTACTCTGCTACAACTTCGAACTTGAAGTCACCCTTGACATTCTTGTAGCACTTGACTGATGCCTCGTACTCACCGACTGTCTTGACCTCAGCTGAGGTGATGGTGATGTCCTTCTTGTCAACGTTGATACCAGCTGCTACGAGAGCCTCTGCAAGCTGAGCTGTGGTGATTGAACCATAGATCTTGCCTGACTCGCTGATCTTTGCAGCAACCTTTACTGATGCTGCTGAAATCTGTGCTGCGAGTGCCTCTGCATCTGCAACGAGCTTTGCCTCCTTGTGAGCGCGCTGACGCTTTGTCTCCTCAAGCTGCTTGAGAGCTGACGGAGTAGCGACGATTGCGAAACCCTGAGGAACGAGATAATTAAGTCCGTAGCCAGTCTTGACTGTAACTACGTCTCCGGCATAACCGAGGTTAGCCACGTCTTTCTTCAAAATGATCTGCATAGTTATTTCCTCCGGATTATTTAAGAAGGTCTGTTACATATGGAAGAAGGGCGAGCGAACGGGCGCGCTTAACGGCCTGAGCCACCTTTCTCTGGAACTTGAGTGAAGTACCGGTGATACGGCGAGGGAGAATCTTACCCTGCTCGTTGAGGAACTTCTTGAGGAACTCAGGATCCTTGTAATCTACATACTTGATTCCTGCCTTCTTGAAACGGCAGTACTTCTTGCTTCTAACCTCTACTGTAGGAGGGTTGAGATAACGGATTTCGCTATTCTTTTCTGATGTCTGTGCCATAGTAATTTCCTCCTATATTATTCAGCTTTCTCAGCTGCCTTTGCAGCCTTGTTTGCTCTTCTCTTCTCAGCGTAAGCTACAGCGTCCTTGTCAAGAGCGACTGTGAGGAATCTGATGATTCTCTCGTCACGGTGATACTGAGTTTCGAGTGTTGCTACGAACTCTGGGTTGGCCTTGAACTCAATGAGATAATAGAAGCCTGAAGTCTTGTGATCGATTGGATAAGCAAGCTGCTTCAGTCCCCAATTCTCCTCGTACACTACCTCGCCGCCATTTGCAGCGATAAGCTCTGTGTACTTAGCAACCGCTTCCTTCATCTGGGCCTCAGACAAAACGGGAGTTGCAATGAAAACGGTTTCGTACTGTTTTAACATTTTGTTGTAATTGTTTGTAATTAAAAAATTTGCAGTCCTAAGGGAAGGCAATCTTCCACAAAGGGCTGCAAATATAGGAATTATTTTTCTTTTAACAAAGTTATTTCTCCGGTACCTCAGGAAGCAGAGCCTTGAGGAAGTCCCAGACCTTGCCTACTGACTCGATGTTCACGCGCTCGTCAGGTGAATGAGGATGAACGATCGTAGGTCCGAATGAAACCATATCCCAGTTAGGATACTTGGCACCCATAATGGCGCACTCGAGTCCGGCGTGGATAGCCATAATCGCAGGTTCGTTGCCGTAGAGTCCCTTCCAGACATTCTTCATCACCTTGAGGATAGGCATCTCAGGCTTCGGAGCCCATCCTGAATAGCCGGCCTTGAAATCAGTCTCGGCGCCCGCGAGCTCGAAGACGGCCTTCATACGCTCACCGAGGTCGAACTTCGCCGTGTCAACTGAGCTTCTGAGGAGGTTCTTGACTGTCCAGTGACCCTTCTCGGTTCTCACAACGGCCATATTGTTCGATGTCTCGACAAGGCCTTCGACGGCAGCGCTCATTCTGTCCACTCCGTTAGGGCAGGCAAGAAGAGCCTTGACGGCATTGACAGCAACCTTATCCTGGATATACTTCTTGAAAGGCTTGGCAGCCTTTTCGAATGTGCAGGAAGCGTTAGGGTCAGTCTCCTTGAACTCATCCTTGACGGCTGCGAACTCAGCCTTGACGATAGCCTTGGCCTTCTTTGCGTCAGGTACGAGGACTTCAACCACAGCCTCGAAAGGAATGGCGTTGCGGAGAGATCCGCCGGTGAAGCTTACCACCTTCGCGCCTTCAGCCTGGAGCTTTGCGACGATTCTGGCAGCGACCTTGTTGGCGTTGGCCCTGTAAAGGATGATGTCCATTCCGGAATGTCCGCCCTGGAAGCCCTTGAGGTTGAGAACATAGCTCTCCAGTCCTTCAGGAGCCTTGAAAGAACGGTATTTGAAATCAGCTGAAGCGTCCATTGAACCTGCGCAGCCGATGTAGATTTCACCTGCAGTCTCAGAGTCGAGGTTGAGGAGGAGGTCACCCTTGAGGAGCTTCTCCTGGAGGCCGAAGGCTCCGGTCATACCTGTTTCCTCGTCGTATGTGAAGAGGGCCTCGAGAGGTCCGTGCTGGAGGGTGTCGTCTTCGAGAGCGGCGAGAGCCATAGCCACGCCCACTCCGTCGTCAGCTCCGAGGGTCGTGCCCGTTGCACCTACCCACTCGCCGAGAATCTGAGTCTTGATAGGGTCCTTGAGGAAGTCGTGCTTCGTTTCGGCAGTCTTCTGAGGAACCATATCCATATGAGCCTGCATAATCACGCCGACCTTCTTTTCGAAGCCCTTCGTTGCAGGTTTTCTGATGATGATGTTGCCGGCGCTGTCCCTGAGAGTTTCGAGGCCGTGCTGCACACCCCAGTTATAAAGATACTCCTTGGCCGCATCCTCGTGCTTTGAAGGACGGGGAATCTGTGTGAGGCCGTAGAAATTTTCCCAAACGATCTTTGGGTTGAGATCTCTGATAGTCATAATTATGCGAGTTATTTAGAATTTACCATAAATGTTGCGTCCTTTCCGAGCTGATAGACAGGGACTCTGTCACGGAGGAGGGTGTTCACTCCGTCTGAAAGCTTGAGCTCACAGATTGCAGGGATCCTGTAAGTAGCCATCTGGCCCTTGCCTGCCGCAACGGCAGGAGCGTCAGAGACGGCCTGAGGTTTGAGTTCAAGGATGTAAGGCTTGCCCTCGATATTGTCAGATGCGACAAGACCGGCGTTGTCCGAAAGTCGGAATGCGATGTAGATCTGCTTCTGGTTGGCTGCTGAAGGGACGATGTCGAACTTCATAGTCTGCTCCTGGGTCTCGGTATAGCCGATGAAGAGGGACATATATTCCTTCTCAAGCTTTGAGATTTCAGCGACTGCGGCTGCGAGAGCCTCTCCGCTGAAGGTTGCGTCAGTATCTCCCGTAACGATCTGCACCCTCTTCTTCCTGAGGTCGAAGATCATATCGGCAGCCTCGCGGGCCTTGGCGTCGAGAGATTTCTCCACGACCATATCCTGCTGGATGGCCACCTTGGTATATACATCCTCGTTCTTTACATTCTTATATAAGGTAGTGGCCTCGGAAGTAAAATTGGAGCTGACTCCCTTCTGGGAGAAATCTCCGTCCTTCCGGGCAGGGAAACGCCATACGGACTCGGAACCGAAGCCGGCCTCTCCAGTTGAGATGAGGCCCTGGCTGGTGAGAGTCAGGAAATCCGGAGTCTTGCTGCCGGAGAATACGAATCTCTTGGACTGGTCAGCCTCGACGAAAGGAGTCATCCTGACAGATACTATCTGGAAGGAAGACTGGTCTTCCTGGGCGGCTGTGACGCCAAGATATTTTTCAGCATACTTTGCATAAGGGCCGGCATAGCGCACCGTCTGCCGGGCCGTCACTTCGAACGAAAGGCAGGTCTGCGGAAGCGAGTATGTCGTCTGGGCGAATGCGGATGTGGCGAAAACAGCCACAGCTGCGAGTGTCAAAAATCTTCTAATCATTGTTTTTCCATCTCTTATGTGTCCAGTTGTAGTTCCAAGGCTGCTTTTCAATGCGTACCTGGAGCTTCTCGTAGAACAGGTTCATAATATCTTCCGGAGAGAGTTGCGAACCGTCGTCGCAGATCTTCTCGAATTCAATTTCATATCCGCCGTCTTCACGGAGATTGATGAACATCTCCATCACTGCCCAGCCGAACTTATGTGCAAGCTGACCGGCTCCGGTCATCGTCACCGTCCTCTGGTGCATAAAGTCCTTGACGTGATGCACGGAAGCACCGGCATAAGGGCTCTGGTCGGTCGGGAAAATATAGATTTTCTTCACTCCCCTGTTCCTCACGGCCTCGCGGATCACCATATTCGATTCGATGTAGCCCTTGTAGTCCTGACCAGCCGCGGATTTGCGGCTTGCGGCGAACACATCGTTCCAGACAGGGCTGCGGAGGCCCTTGTAAACCACATACGAATCAGAATATCCGAAAGGAATCTTCGTATCAGAGTAGTTGTAGCAGAAGAAACCTCCAGTAATCTCCCAGTTTCCGAGGTGGGAATTGAGGACGAGGACGCTGCTGCTCTTTTCATAGACCTCAGCCAGAAGCTCAGGATTCTTGAATTCAGCGATATGGCTGTCGTGGAGTCTCTTTTCGGATGAGGCTCCGAACCATATCATTTCGACGATGAGCCTTGCCAGATGGTCGTAGGACTTCCTGGCGATATCGACGATCTCATCGTATCTCTTTGTCGGGAATGCGCGGGACAAATTGATCATCACCACATTACGCCTATAGCGAACGATATCGCACAGGATGAAGGAAATCACCTTGGCGCACGCATAGTGGAATTTGAGAGGAAGACAACCGAGAGTCTTGAGAGCCCCTCTGATCAATAGATATCCGATTTTCATACGAAAGACAAATATATCAAATTTTGTTATCTTTGTCAAAATGTGCTCTACGCACTGTTAACCCTGCAATTTTCAAACACAAAACAATATGTTCAAAAACCATCCTAAGGGTTTGCTTGCAGCAGCCTTAAGTAACATGGGCGAGCGTTTCGGCTACTACATTATGAACGCCGTCCTCGTTCTCTTCCTTACTTCAAAGTTTGGAATTCCTGATGAGAAGAGTGCTCTCATCTATTCATTCTTCTATTTCGGAATTTATGTCCTGAGCCTCGTCGGAGGTATAATCGCAGACCACACCCAGAACTACAAGGGAACGATCCAGAGCGGTCTCATCACGATGGCCCTCGGTTATGTCTGCCTCGCAATTCCTATCACGGCAACAGCAATGAACCAGAGCTGGCTCCTTCCGTTCACCTGCCTCGCCCTCTTTATGATCGCCTTCGGTAACGGTCTCTTCAAGGGCAACCTCCAGGCTATGGTCGGTCAGCTTTACGACAACTTCGAAGCCGAGGAGGCAAAGAAAGGTCCTGAAGCAGCAAAGGCAGCCCAGGGCAAGCGTGACTCAGGTTTCCAGATTTTCTACGTATTCATCAACATCGGCGGCCTCATCGCACCTTTCATCGCTCCGCTTCTCAGAAGCTGGTGGCTCAAGGCACACGACTTCATCTACAACGCCAGCCTTCCTGCCCTCTGCCATCAGTACATCGCTGATCCTTCAGCAATGAGCGCAGAGCAGATGCAGAACCTCAACGACCTCGCAGCAGCTTCAGTCCTCAGCGGACAGCCAGTTGCAGATATGGGCGTCTTCGCAGCCGATTATCTCAAGATTTTCAATGAAGGTATCCACTACTCATTCTTCGCGTCAGTAGCGGCTATGCTTCTTTCACTCTGCATCTTCCTTGCAACCAAGAAGATCCTCCCTACACCGGCGAAGAAGGAAGCAAAGGCAGCAGCAGGATACACCGAAGAAGAGAAGGTAGCTATGGCAAAGGAGATCAAGCAGAGAATGTACGCTCTCTTCGCAGTGCTCGGAATCTGCATCTTCTTCTGGCTCAGCTTCCACCAGAACGGTCAGTCTCTCTCATTCTTCGCACGTGACTTCGTCAATACGAGCAAGATCGCTCCTGAAGTATGGCAGGCCGTGAATCCGTTCTTCGTGATCGTCCTCACTCCTGTGATTATGGCAATCTTCGGAGCTCTCAGCAAGAAGGGCAAGGAAGTGTCAACTCCTAGAAAGATCGCCATCGGTATGGGCATCACCGGACTTGCATACCTCTTCCTTATGTGCCTGTCAATTTCTGCAGGCTATCCTTCAGGAACAGAGTTCCGCGCAATGCCGGTTGCCGAGGCTGAAGCAATGAAGGTTGGTCCTTGGGCCCTCATCCTCACCTACTTCTTCCTTACGGTAGCAGAGCTCTTCATCTCCCCTCTCGGACTTTCATTCGTATCGAAGGTGGCTCCTAAGAACCTTCAGGGTCTCTGCCAGGGTCTCTGGCTCGGCGCTACGGCTCTCGGAAACCTCTTCATCTTCGTAGGACCGATTATGTACAACGCCTGGCCGATCTGGAAATGCTGGGCAGTGTTCCTCGTAATCTGTCTCATCGCCATGAGCGTAATGCTCGGAATGGTTACCTGGCTCGAGAAGATTACAAAGAACTAAGCCAGTAAGAAATATCAGATTTTAAGGTCGTCCTTCCGGATCCAGCCCAATCTGCGTGAAACCTCTCCGAGGCAGAAGCAGATGGCTGCCGGGAGGACGAAGCATATAAGGACGAGTCCGATCCAGTCGAAAGTCGTAGGGTCGGTCCATCCAGTCCATACTCCAATAGGGCCGCAGAGGCCGCAGGTACCCATTCCTGAATTGACTGCAGCTCCGTTCATCTCAAGATGGAAGATGCAGGTGGCAACAGGGCCCGTGATCATACTCGTAAGGATAGGAGCGATCCATATCTTGGGATTCCTGAGGATGTTTCCCATCTGGAGCATACTGGTTCCGAGTCCCTGGGACACGAGACCGCCCCAGCGGTTCTCCCTGAAGCTCATCACGGCGAAACCTATCATCTGTGCGCAGCAGCCTGCGACGGCGGCTCCTCCGGCGAGACCGGTAAGTCCGAGTCCGGCGCAGATGGCAGCGGACGAAATCGGAAGGGTAAGGGCGATGCCGACGATGGCAGAGACGAGGATGCCCATAACGAAAGGCTGACGCTCAGTCGCCCACATAATGAGGTTGCCCACCCAGCTTGCGGCGTGTCCAACGGGGGCAGCGATGAGGCTGGCCACGATGACGCCGACGAGGAGGGTGACGATAGGAGTGACGAGGATGTCAATCCTGGTCTCCTTGGACACCATCTTGCCGAATTCTGCGGCTATGATGGATACGATATAGACGGCGAAAGGGCCGCCGGCGCCTCCGAGGATGTTGGTCGCGTAGCCTACAGGCACGAGGGTAAAGAGGACCATTCCGCTTGCGTGGAGGGCGAAGCCGATTGCCACGGCCATAGCAGGGCCGGCCATTGCGGAAGCGAGGCCTCCGATGGTATATGCCTTCTCACCTATGGTGACGACGGACTTGGTGAGGAATCCGATTCCAAGCTGGGCGCCGAGGGTATTGAGGATGGTGCCGATGAGAAGCGTACAAAAAAGACCTTGTGCCATTGCGGACATGGCATCAACACCATATCTCTGCAATGACACAACTACGTCTTTACGCTTCAGAAAATTTCCGAATGCGCTCATATTTACTTTCTGTTGACTCCTGTCTCGTTGATGAATTCCTTGAGAGCTGAACCGTCATCGATGCTGCAGATGAGGTCAGTGAGGACTGACACGTTCTTGGCACCCGTAAGGTTGATCACGTTCTTTGCGCTCTCCTTCACGCAGTAGTCACCTGCAAGACCGCAGACGTCAATTTCGTCAGCGTTTGTGAGCCACTTGTAGATGGTTGAGTTCTCATCGAGATTCTCGAAAGCACCATACTGCTCCTTGTCCTGCTCCTGACCCTTGAGGAAGATCTGAACCTTCATAGGACCCTCGGCGAGGATTGGCTTGAAATCATCTGCAAGACCGGCGCCCTCAGTGTACTGAACGCAGTGAGCAGGCCAGATACCGCCCTGATCCTTGAAAGAGCAATGGTCTCCAGGATGCCAGTCCATAGTGAAGATTACGCCGTCGTAAGACTTTGCAGCCTCGGCGATCTTAGCCGTAATATTTTCTCCGCCAGGAACATAGAGCGAACCCTTTGGATCGAAGAAGTCTTTCTGTACGTCAACTACGACAAGGACCTTTGCCCTGTAGTAGAGTGAATCATTCTGTTCCTGTGTAAGAACCTGAGCCTCTTCAGCTGCCTGCTCAGCAGTTTTCTGCTGGTTGTTGCAGCAAGCCCACGCTGCTACGATAGCAGCAGCGAACACTACCAATTTTTTCATATATACTTAACCTTTATTTGAGATTCTTGAGACACTCGGCGACATTCTTCTCCATCTGCTCGGCTGAATAGTCGACGCGGTTGAACTTGTCACCGGTAATATGCTCGTAGAGCTCCACGTATCTGTCAGTAATTCCTGAAACGACCTCAGGTGTCATCTCAGGCACCTTCTGGCCTTCCTGACCCTGGAAGCCGTTGGCCATAAGCCACTCGCGGACGAATTCCTTTGAAAGCTGCTTCTGGTGCTCGCCCTTTGCAAGACGCTCCTCATAGCCGTCAGCGTAGAAATAGCGTGATGAGTCAGGTGTGTGGATTTCATCCATAAGATAGATCTTGCCGTCGTACTTACCGAACTCATACTTCGTATCAACGAGGATGAGGCCCTGCTTTGCAGCGATCTCGGTACCTCTCTGGAAGATAGCGCGGGTATATTTCTCGAGCTGGTCATACTCTTCCCTGGTGACGATGCCCTGGGCGATGAGCTCCTCAGGAGTGATGTCCTCATCGTGTCCCTCGGCGGCCTTTGAAGTAGGAGTGATGATTGGCTGCGGGAACTTCTGGTTTTCTACCATACCTTCAGGAAGTTCGACTCCGCAGAGGCTTCTCTTTCCGGCCTTGTACTCTCTCCAGGCGTGGCCTGCGAGGTAACCGCGGATGACCATTTCAACCTTGAAAGGCTCGCACTTGTAGCCGACTGTGACATTGGCGTCAGGAACAGCCACTTTCCAGTTAGGAAGGATGTCCGAAGTAGCATCAAGGAACTTTGCGGCAATCTGGTTGAGAACCTGTCCCTTGAAAGGAATTCCCTCAGGAAGGACAACGTCAAACGCAGAAATTCTGTCTGATACTACCATAACGAGGTACTTTCCGAGATCATACACGTCTCTTACCTTTCCCACGTATTTTCCTTTCTGACCAGGAAAATTGAAGTCGGTCTTTACAATTGCTTTCATCTGGTAATTTATGCTTTATGCCACTTGGGCAGTTTATTTCCGCCGCAAAGATATTAAATATTTTTAATATTTACTTGCCGTCAGCTTCAATCTGTACTTGATACTGCCGAAATTTCTGTAAAACAGACCTTCAGCCTCCTCTCCCCTGAGCGGCTGACGGAACCAGGTCAGAGGATCGACCACGAAATCCACGCTCTCACGGCTACCCTCCTTCTCGAAACCGAGTTCGCGGTAGGCCCTTCCGTCCGACCACTCCAGGTCGGCATAGGTCATCACGTCGTCAGGATGCACGTCCTCGATGAATGCCTTCAGCATCTTGCCCATTCCACCGATCACCCTGACCTCCGGCAGGGAGGAGTAACGCACCCATTCATAGGAACTTACCATCACTCCGTCCTTGTTCCACCTTCTCGGATTGGAGAATTCGGACACGGCCACCATCGTCCCCTTCGGAAATTTGTAGTCCCTCTTGAGGAAGAGGCCGTAGCGGTAGCGGCAGGATGCGTCCCCATAGCTGTGGGTGTCGGAAAGGAAGGCCGCAGCGGCAGGCTTGTCAATCCTGCGGACCTCACAGAAGCGGGCGAACACGCTGGTAAATTCTCCCAGATGAGCCAGCAGACGGGCCCTCATCATATCCTCGCTCACCTTCCACCTGTCCTGAGGCAGGAAGATCACCGGCTTGTCGAAAGCCGACGCAGCCTCCAGCACCCTGTCGTGAGTCCGGACTGCATCCTCAAGGGTGAGGTCGGAGAGAGGTATCGGAATTATTGCGACGCCTTCGGCTTCGAATACCGTAGTGTCCGCAACGACTTTCTCCGTCACGGCACCCGTCTTGGTCAGGAGTTTTCTTATTTCACCAGTGAACGACATATCTTATCCACATCATCGTAGTCATAGCCTCTTGAGAGGCCGTATTTCAGGAGCCTCAACCTTGCGTCAGGCTGATCCTTGACAGTCCTGTACTTCGCTTCCAACAGCTTGCTGAGCTTCTTCAAAGCATCATCCCCGTCTATTTCCCCGAGGGCCCCGGAAGCGACATCCCTGGAGATACCCTTCGCAGAGAGGGCATAGATTATCTTGACAGGACCCCAGCCAGTAAGGTGGGCCTTTTCACGGGCGAAGGCCGCGGCGTAGCGGGCATCGTCCACGTATTTTTCCTTGAGAAGCGAGGCGACGACTCTCTCAGCAGCCTCCCTGTCCCCCTCCAAAGCTTTCAAAGCCTTGGAAAGCACGTCTGAAGTGCAGTATTCCCTTCGGGAACACTGCCTCTGAAGTCTGCCTAGAATCTGTTCTTCAGTCATAGTCTAGAAATCGAAGCCGGCACCGAAATAGAAGCCGACCTTCTTGGTATAATCGGACCAGTTGAAGTTTAATTTCAATGGCCCGAGCCTGGTATTGAAGTCATACTCAAGTCCATAGCCGGAATAGAACTTGACTGAGTCGAATTCGAGGGCATCCTTGAGATTTGCGACCTGGGCGATATGATTGCCTATGAGCTTGAAATAATGGTTCTTCGCGAAATTGAACCTGAGGTCAGCCCTGTACACGAGGATATTCTTCTCCATAGCCGTCACGTTGGTAATTCCAACGAACGGAAGCTGCTGCTCGAGATATCGTCCGATGACAAGACCGCCGACGGCGTTGGCATAGACAGTAGGAGGGTTGTCTCCGAGAACTGAGCGGAAGGCTATCATAGGTTCCAGAGCGAAACGGCCTCCGAGAGGGAGTACCGTCCTGGTGGAAAGATGCATCACATAGAAGCTCTCGGCATTCAGGTCGATATTACCCAGGTAGAACCTCGAACCGAAATTGAGCATAAAGCCCTTGTTCGGGAAATAGTAGTTGTCGAAGGTCTCCGTATTGGCGTTCAGATAAAGACCGAGGTAGTCGGTGTTGAATCGTGTCGTCGAATAGTCGTCGAGTTCGACATTCGCCATAATGTCGTCAATGTGCCAATAGTCATTCCTGATACCCAGCTCATAGTTGAACCTTGCCAGACGGACATTCGAGAAGAAAAACTGCTGGCTGTTCTGCCAATAGGCAATCTTGAAACGGCTGGATCCGATGCTGAACTCGCTCTTGTCCACATAATGTGAGACGACCCTGACATTCATAGAATGTCCCCTGTCGGTGACATAGGTGAATTTGGCTGATACCTGAGGATTGGCAGTGACCTTTGCTGAAAGACGGGCGGAGAAGCCGCTGAGCCTGTGGACATAGAAGCCTATATCGAAGAGCAGGGACACTATTTCCTCAGAGTCAAATCTTGCGCCGACGCCGAAATGATGGACAGGACCCTTGTTGCACTTGATCACGAGGTCGTATGGTTCACCTTCGCCCTGAAGCTCATAAGTCACGAAGTCGAAGGCTCCCGTTCCGGAAAGCTTGGCGACGGCACGGCCTATTTCATCGCGGCCGAGAGGCTTGGTGATGTCAAGTCCGCTTCGGCGGATAAGATAACGGCTTTCTGCATCAGAGACGCCCTGGATAGAGAATGAACGGCATTTTACCTTATCCTTTGCGATGTCAGTGGCATATCTTACAGGACGGGAATAATCATCCCCTACTTTCTTCTTTATGGCATCGAGAGCCTCTTTATTTTCCAGGGCCACGCGGTAGCCGCGGCTGATGAGAGTGTCGATGGACGCTACGTCGAAACTGAGCATACCATAGCCGGTAAGGTCCGGCTTGAGGGTCACGTCGGCCAGGTCCTTGTTCATCTCGAAAGACGGCCTGCCGAGCATATCCACGCCCTGGCTGAGGATGTCACCCAGGTTGCGGATCTCATTGTATCCGAGATACGAGCTGGACACGTCAACTCCGATGATGTAGTCCGCTCCGGCAGCCTTGGCTATGTCCACCGGATAATTGTCGCGCATTCCTCCGTCAACCAGGATCATTCCTCCCACCTTCACGGGAGCGAAGAGACCGGGAATTGACATAGTGGAGCGCATAGCGGTAGGAAGAAGGCCGTCATACCAGACCTTTGCCTTGCCGCTCACCAGTTCAGTGGCGACGCAGGCGAACGGAATCGGCAGGGTGCTGAAATCCTTCTCCGTCTGGTAACCCACGGACATATCGTTGATGATATTGAGGCAGTTCTGACCATATACGAAGCCTGACGGCAGACTGGAGCGTATATTGTCCTGAACTATCTGCTTGGAATTCTTGAAGCTGTTCTCATCCGCGCCGAAATGGAGTACATCGCCCTTTACGGCCATATAATCCTTCTTGAGATAGTAGAACGGGAAGCCTATGACATATCTGTCATTATCCTTGGCGCGGCTGTATGTCTGATATTCTCTCGGGACCATATCAGTGAGGGCATAGTCCCAGTCAATATGCTTTATGAAGTCGATCAGGTGGTCGGCGTCATAGCCGAGGGCGTAGAAGCCTCCGACGAGGCCGCCCATACTGGTGCCTACTACGAGGTCCACTGGAATCTCGTGCTCTTCGAGGTATTTCAGGACGCCTAGATGCGCCGAACCCTTGGCACCGCCTCCGCTGAGGACGAGGGCCACCGTAGGACGATGCAGCTTTATGGAATCAAGATGATGGCGAAGTTTGAGGATGGAGAGGGAATCCTTCTCCGGAGTCACCACTTCCACGCCGATGTGTGCAGGCTGGGCATAGAGCCCGGTCGCAAACAATAACGAAGCAAGTAGGATGGCAAAGTTTCTCATTGCAGTTTTTCTTTATGCTTTCCGGCAAGCATTCCGCAGGCTGCGAAAATATCCTCGCCGCGGGACGCACGGATTGTGGTCGTAATGCCGAGGCGGTTCAGGCGGTCACGGAACATATCCATGACGCCGGAAGGAGATGTGCCATAAGGAAAATCCGGAATCTGGTGGAAGCGGATGAGGTTCACCCTGCACTCGATTCCCTTGAGAAGGCGGAAGAGGGCGTCGGCGTGGACCTTATCGTCATTGAAGCCGGAGAACATCGTGTACTCGAAAGACACTCGTCTCTGGCCGGAGAAGTCGTACTGACGAAGGAGGCTGAGCACATCCTTGATCGGATATGCGTTCTGCACAGGCATCATACTGCCACGCTCCTCAGGAAGAGGATTGTGGAGGCTGACGGCGAGGTGGCACTTCGTCTCGTCGAGGAATTTTCTCAGGTTCGGCAGGACGCCGATCGTGGAAAGGGTGATTCGCTTCGGACTCCAGCCGAAGCCCCAGTCCGCGGTGAGAACTTCGATGGCGCGCTTGACGTTCTCGTAGTTGTCAAGCGGTTCGCCCATACCCATAAATACGCAGTTGGTAAGTTCCTGAGCCTCATCCACGGCAATGAACTGCGAGAGGATGTCGGCTACGGAAAGATTTCCGTGGAAGCCCTGACGGCCCGTCATACAGAAATGGCAGCCCATCTTGCAGCCGGACTGGGAAGAGACGCAAAGCGTCTTCCTGTCGTCGTCCGGAATCATCACGGCCTCGATCGAAGCCTCCTCCATCTTGTCGTCAGGAGTGGTTTCGCAGGCGTTCAGTCCGTGTCCGAGGGCACATTTGACCGGGAAGAGATACTTCTTCGTCCCGTCCTTCGAAATCTGACAGGTGGATGCGGAAGTATAGCCCAGATCGAAGAGTTCGGACAATTTCTCACGCCCCGCCTTGGAGATGTTCGTCATTTCGTCAATGCTTCTGACCTTCTTGACATACATCCACTGAGCGAGCTGCTTGCCCGCAAATGCTGGAAGACCCGCCTCAAGCGCCATAGCCTTGAGTTCTTCCGGTGTTTTTCCCAATAATTTTCTCTTCATCTGACCAACTTTGCTGTCTGCAAATTTAATGAAAAAAGATGGGTAAAAAACCGATTTTACTTATCTTTGTAAGACTCTGGAGCAAAATCGCTCCAGATTTAAAATCAAATCATTATGGCTAAAGAAGCAGAAGTTAACGCAGCCGATGTCAATGCCGCAAAAATGAAGGCATTGCAGGCGACAATCGACAAGATTGAAAAAGACTACGGTAAGGGAACGATTATGAAGTTGGGGGATCAGCCACAATGGGACGTACAGGTTATTCCGAGCGGCTCCATCGCATTGGATCACGCTCTCGGCATAGGTGGTTACCCACGCGGCCGTATCATCGAAATTTACGGACCGGAGTCAAGTGGTAAGACCACTCTCGCAATCCACGCCATCGCCCAGGCGCAGAAACAGGGCGGAATCGCAGCTATGATCGATGCTGAACACGCATTCGACAGAACCTACGCGAAGGCTCTCGGAGTCAACCTCGAGACCCTTCTCATCTCTCAGCCGGACAACGGTGAACAGGCTCTCGAGATTGCCGACAACCTCATCCGTTCAGGTGCCGTTGACATCGTCGTAATCGACTCGGTGGCAGCCCTCACTCCGAAGGCTGAGATCGAAGGAGAGATGGGAGACAACAAGGTCGGACTTCAGGCCCGCCTTATGAGCCAGGCCCTCCGCAAGCTTACGGCGAACATCAGCAAGACAAACACCTGCTGCATCTTCATCAACCAGCTCCGTGAGAAGATCGGCATAATGTTCGGAAACCCTGAGACCACCACCGGTGGAAACGCCCTCAAGTTCTACGCATCAGTACGAATCGACGTGCGCAGGACGACCCAGCTCAAGGACGGCGACGAGGCTACGGGAAACCGTACCCGCGTGAAGGTCGTGAAGAACAAGATGGCGCCTCCTTTCAAGAAGGCAGAATTCGACATCGTCTATGGCGAAGGAATCTCACGTTCAGGTGAAATCACCGACCTCGCAGTCGAGTATGACATCATCCACAAGAGCGGAAGCTGGTTCAGCTACAACGACCAGAAGATCGCTCAGGGACGCGACAACCTCAAGAAACTCCTTACCGAGAACCAGGAATTCTGCGATGAAATCGAGGCACTGGTAAGGGAGCATCTCCAGAACATAAAAGACTAACGAAAATATAAATGGCAAAAATCATCCTTACGGGCGACAGGCCGACCGGCCGGCTCCATATAGGTCATTACGTCGGCTCACTGAGGCGCAGGGTCGAACTCCAGAACAGCGGAAAGTTCGACGAAATTTACATTATGATTGCAGACGCCCAGGCTCTGACCGACAACTTCGACAATCCTGAGAAGGTACGTCAGAACATCATTGAAGTGGCACTTGACTATCTTGCAGCAGGTCTTGACCCTGAGAAGTCAAACCTCTTCATCCAGAGTCAGGTGAGCGAACTCACAGAACTTGACTTCTTCTACCAGAACCTCGTCACCGTACAGAGGCTCCAGAGAAACCCTACCGTAAAGCAGGAGCTTGCGCTCAGGGGATTCTCAGACAACGAAGAAGAGAACGAGAACAAGCCGGGCACTCCGGTAGGATTCTTCTGTTATCCTATCAGCCAGGCAGCGGACATCACGGCCTTCAAGGGCAACGTAGTCCCTGTTGGCGAGGACCAGGAGCCTATGATCGAGCAGACGAGGGAAATCGTCCGCAAGTTCAATTCAACCTATGGGGCAGATGTCCTCGTAGAGCCTGAAATCCTTCTTCCGGACAACGCATCCTGCCTCAGACTTCCGGGAACGGACGGAAAGGCCAAGATGAGCAAGTCCCTCGGCAACTGCATCTACCTCTCCGATTCAGCTGAGGAGGTGAACAAGAAGGTCAAGGGAATGTTCACCGACCCTACCCACCTCCAGGTCAGCGATCCTGGCCACGTGGAAGGCAACACGGTGTTCACCTACCTCGACGCATTCTGCAAGCCTGAGCACTTCGCGAAATTCCGCGAGGCATTCATCGGCAGAAAGTCCAGCTTCGAGTTCAACTCGCTCGACGAGGTCAAGGCCCAGTACGAAAAGGGCGGTCTCGGAGACTCGATGGTAAAGAACTTCCTCGCAGCAGTCCTCAACGACACCCTCGAGCCAATGCGCGAGCGTCGTCACTACTACGAGCAGAACATCCCTTATGTTTACGAAGTTCTCAAGAAAGGAACTGCGGCAGCACGTGCAAAGGCTGCTCAGACCCTCAGCGAGGTAAAGGCCGCAATGAAGATCAACTACTTCGACGAAGGCGTCCTCGACGAACTCATCAAAGAGAACGAGGAGAAGTACCCTCAGAGCAAATAGGCTGTTCTATACGGCATTTGGATAAACGGTCGGCGTATTCAGGTTTGAGTACGCCGGCTTTTTTCAATTCCTCCAGGGTCCATTTTTCCTTCGGGTTGTTCTGACGGAAGAGAACAATTCCGTGGGCGGCATACCTTACGTGAGGGTGCATCTTCAGGGAGTCCTCGGGCATAGTCCAGAGCCTCAGCACCTTGGGATCGGAGATTGTAATGATGTCTTTCAGTCCGTCATATTTCTCCTGGTCGAAATGCCAGATATCCATCAGTTGTTCCTTGCAGGAATAGCCTCCGAGCTCCTCCCTGTAGGATACCATCTTCGATGCGAACCACTTCCCTATCCCGGGCAGGGTTTCGAACGCGGCCGAATCCGCCTTGTTGATGTCAATCTTCGGGATATCTATATATGGTTCCAGACGGGCATAGACCGAGTCCGAGACCACATAGCTTCTGGCGAAGTCCTCCTTCCTGCGGAAGCGGCCTCCCTTCCTGCGGTAATTGTCGATGCTTGTAGCCTGCTTTTCGGAAAAACCGAGGCGCTGCAAGTCTTCCAGGCTCACCTCGTTCGGGTTGAACCGGAAAGACTCCACCTTCCGCCTCTTCTTCACCGGGCCCTGAGGCTGGGTCAGCCTGGGTTTGGGCGTGGAGGAAGCGACCTTCCTCTCCACACGCTCCTGCTCCGGATACACATAGACCGTGTCCGGTTTTTCCCTTCTTTCAATTACTTTTGACTGCGCCGCGTTCGTGACCACGACTGCGGACTGATATCCCACTACTAGAAAGACGAATGAGATAATGCTGATTCTTGCGGAGTTCCTAAGTGTCGTCTTCTTCGGATTCTCCTCTTCTGTTCTTCCCTTCATATCCGTTCTTGTGCACTTTTTCTTTTTCCGGCTGACCGGCAACAACTATGACTATCTCGCCCTTCGGCTCGTTAGCCTTGAAATATTCCACCAGGGAGGCAAGAGTGCCGCGATGATGGGTTTCGTGAATCTTTGAAATTTCCCTTGCCACTGAACATTCCCTGTCGGCACCGAAGTACTCGGAAAACTGTTCCAGAGTCTTTACGAGACGGTAAGGCGACTCGTAGAAGACCATTGTCCTCTTCTCGGACGCAAGGGAGGTGAGAAGAGTCTGACGGCCTTTCTTGACGGGCAGGAAGCCTTCGAAACAGAATCTGTCGCAAGGCAGGCCCGAAGATACTATTGCCGGAATGCAGGCCGTGGCACCCGGAAGGGTCTGCACCTCTATTCCTTCAGCGGCGCAGGTCCTGACGAGCAGGAAGCCCGGATCGGATACGCCGGGAGTACCGGCATCGCTGATGAGGGCGACATCCAGACCTCCGAGGATTCTGTCCCTGATCATATTCACGGTCTGGTGCTCGTTGAATTTATGGTGAGACTGGAGCTTTCCCTGGATGTCGTAGTGGTGCAGCAGGACGGAACTCGTCCTCGTGTCTTCCGCAAGGATGAGATCGGCGTTCTTGAGCACCTGGACAGCCCTGAATGTCATATCATCCAGGTTGCCGACAGGAGTAGGGACTATGTAGAGTTTTCCAGCCACTTATTATCTGAGTTTTCTTCTTACTGCCATCATAAAGCGGTAAACGACCTCGCTGTGGAGATTCCAGTCAGGGAAAGTCGCAGTGACATAGGCCTCAGCCTCTTCGAGGTTAGCCATTCCGTTGAGCTTCGTGATGGTCTCCTGGAACTTGAGAGGGTCCTGCTTGAAGAGATTGTTGATGAACTGTGCCCTGTCATTGAGGGAAATCGCGCTGATGATGTTCTTCACAGGTGTGCCGGCCATATCTGTCTTCCACTTGAGTTTGTCGGACATCACGTCAATCACTGCCTTCTTAGGCTTCTTGGACTCGTTGACGCTCTTTGAAGGTGCGAGAATGTCGTCCCCTCCGAGAAGGGCCTGCACAGCAGGAATGTCCTCGACCTTCGGCTCCTCTGGTTTCGGTTCTTCAGCCTTGGCTTCTTCAGCCTTCGGTTCTTCGGCCGCAGGAGCTGATTCGGAAATGACTACTGAAAGATCCTCCTCAGTAAGGGTTATGTCCACCGGATTTTCCGGGTCCATAGGAATAATTGTTTCCTGCTCTTTTTCAAGGGTTTCGATCTTTTCCTTAACCTCATTCAACTGGCTCTGGAGGCTCTCCAGAGTCTCTTTCAACTGAGATAAAATTTCGTTCTGCGTCTTTTCCATAAGGGTAATATTGACTATATTTGTGTTCAGCCAAGCACAAATTTAAGGAAATGTTCGCAGAAAACACAACAAAAAAAACGGGCTGCATCGAGGTTATTTGCGGTTCTATGTTTTCAGGTAAGACCGAGGAGCTCATACGCCGACTCAAAAGGGCTCAGTTCGCCAACCAGAAGATAGCTATTTTCAAGCCGGCGATAGATACCAGATACTCGGATTCGGAAGTTGTGTCACACGACCTGCACAGCATTGCATCCACCCCTATAAAGGATGCGGCGGCTATGCTTGAGGTAGAGCCTGACGTTCAGGTAGTAGGCGTAGATGAGGCCCAGTTCTTCGGAGAGAACCTCATCCAGGTAGCCCAGGCTCTCGCGAACAAAGGCGTACGAGTAATCGTCGCCGGCCTTGACACCGACTATCTCGGCAAGCCTTTCGGTCCGATTCCCGGACTTCTCGCAATCGCCGAGGACGTGCAGAAGGTACACGCGATCTGCGTGAAATGCGGCAATCTCGCCAACCACTCCCACAGACTTTCCAGAAGCAAAAAGCTCGTAGTCCTTGGTGAAAAGGATGTCTACGAGCCTTTGTGTCGTCAGTGCTACAATGCAGCGATGGCTGCAGAAGCAGCGGAAAAAGAATAATCTACTTGTTGTAATACTCCTTGAAAGCCTTCCAGCTGTAGTATGGACCATCTACTGCCTGGAACGGCAGAGTCGTTTCATTGCCGTTGAGAAGAGGCTTCACGAGGACGTCTCCCTTCCTGTTGCGATAGAAGATGAGCTGGAGGTTGGCAGCCATAGTGCAGTAAGAGCTGTCCCAGTAATCCTCCACCCTTTCAGGATCTGAAATCCTTGCTCCGAAGGTTCCCACGTTCATATAGGAAAGAAGAGGAAGGAGGCCCACGTCGTGGCTGAACATCATATTGAGGTCGATGCCGGAAGCCATATCCGAATCAGCCTGTTCAATGATTTCCTTAAGGGATTCCGAAGAAACCGAAGAGCAGTCGTCGCTCATCAGAGGGCTGTTTCCGAGCATAAGGTATCCGCCGTAGTTCCATACCCTCCAGAGAGAATAGAGTTCATCGAAGGTGAAGATGTCCTCGAACTTGTCCTCTGGTTCGTAATCAATGCTTGGGATGTCAATGATGAAGGTGCGCATCCATTTCTGGAACTTGTCCGGACGGGCGTGCCTTGAAAGGAAGTTGACGTCAGTGAAGAATTTCGCCGCGAAAGCCGCAGGATCGAGGCATTTCTCAGAGAAGGCGCTCCTCGATGCGATTGCTTCCGGGGTGAACTCAAGGTTTATTTTCTCGGCCACCGGAGCGGCGCGCGGAAGAAGGAGGGAGTTGTACTGGTCTCCTGCATCGTATGTGGTGCTGAACTCCGGGTCAGTTTCCTTTACTCCGGCGATGAAAGCCTTGAGGCTCTCCTGAGTCCTGGTAATCGCCGTGGCGACTCCGCGGGCCTCAGTGCGGCCTTTGAAGACGGTAGGATAATCCTTTACCATCTTCACTCCCATATCATAGAGCTGGCGCTTGCCCTTCTCGGAGATGAGTCCGCCCTTATGGGCTACGTGAGGATAGAATTTCTCGTATCTGCGGAGAAAGTCTTCTCCTGCAGGAGTGAGCTTGGAGCTGTCCCTTGCCGTCGTGAACACTTCGAGAATGTCTTCATAGACTGTCTCCTGAAGTGCGTAACGGGCTCCGTGACGGCAGTAAATGGCAATATAGAAAGGCTTGTAGCCTCTTGGCGCGCGGGAGAGGGACTCTCCTGGCACATATACTCCATACTCTCCGTAGAGGAGGACAGGGTTGGCTTCTATTCTGGCGCGGGTGGTTCCCGGAGCCGGGTCATTGCTCTGTGCCAGGGCGGAAACACCGGCCAGGATGCACAGAACTGCAATCGCTAACTTTTTCATTATATATGGGGTTATTTACGTATGTCTATGACGAATTTTCCGGTGAAGTCAAGTCCTTCAAGCCAGGAACTGATCGGCCAGGTGTGGACCGAACCCTTCGCCATATGGTTTCTCTGCATCATCACTGCAGTTTCCTCGGCGATATCCCCGCCCTTGAGGTAGAGGATGCTGTCGTTGAAGCGGCCCTTGACCCAAGGATAGAAATTATCCAGGGAGGTCACCGCCCTTGAGACCACGAAGTCGAAGGTCTTGCCAAGGGACTCAGCCCTGGCATTCACCACGGTTACATTCTTCAGTCCGAGGCCCTTCATCACTTCGGTTGCGACGATGGTCTTCTTGCCGACTGAGTCACAGAGGGTGAATTTCACCTCAGGGAAGAGGACTGCGAGAGGAATTCCAGGAAAGCCTCCGCCAGTACCCAGGTCGAGGACTTCCAGGCCGCCATCCTTCCACCTGGCGTAGGTATCAGGACGCTGAGTCTTCAGATAGTCGGCTATGGCGAGGGAATGAAGGACGTGGTGCGGATAGAGGCCGCCGATATCCTTTCTGGATATGACGTTGATCTTCGCGTTCCACTCATCGTAGAGGGCCTCCATTGCTTCATACTTTGCAAGCTGGTCCGCGGTGAGGTCCGGGAACAGGCCCAGGACTATTTCCTTGAATTCTGAGAACTGCATCTTACTCTTCTTCTTTTTCCTCCGCCATCTTTGCTATCATATCCTTGGCCCTGCGGAGTCGGGTGCGGACAGTGTTGAGTTCGAGGTCGAGTTCCTCGGCGATTTCCTTGTAGGAGAGGCCGTCGATGAGGCGTTTCCAGGCCACATCACGGTATAGGGCAGGCAGACGGGAGACGCGTTTCTCCTTCTCAGCCGTCAGCTCGTCATTGATTATGGAATCGAGGGCGTTCGTGCTGCCGGACGGGATGTCCAGGGAACTTGCCACGTTCACACCGTCGTCGATATACTCGATTTTTCCCTTCGGATGGATACGGCTTTCCCTTTCGAGGATGTCGAAGGCCGTGTTTCGGGCAATGGTCTTCAGCCAGGTCGGGAACTGGCTCTTCGATGAATCGAAGGATTCGATCTGCCGGAAAGCCTTCTCGAAACTGCGGCTGCAGATATCATCCACATCCACGTCGTTCAGATTCTTGATCAGGCCGCGGATATAGCTCCTCAGCTGACCTATATGTCTGTCCCACAAGGCGGTAAACGCACTTCCGCTGCCATTTCTGGCAAGGACTATGAGTTCATCAGTGGGCTTCGAGCCAATTGGTTCCATAATTACATTCTACTGTGAGAGGGATGCTCAGTTCGAGAACGTGCTCCATCTCTTCTACTACTATGTTCTTCAGGACCTCAACTTCGTCCGCAAGGGTGTCAAACACGAGTTCGTCGTGTATCTGGAGCACCATCTTGCTCTTGAGTCCGGCCTTCTCCATACGGTCGGCCACGCGGACCATTGCGATCTTGATGATGTCGGCCGAAGTGCCCTGGATAGGCGCGTTGACGGCATTGCGTTCTGCCAGCTGGCGAAGGTTGCCGTTCTTTGCGTTGATGTCCCTTATGTATCTTCTTCTTCCGAAGAGGGTCTCCACATAGCCGTTTTCCCTGGCGCCCTCAATCGTATCAGCGATGAAGGAACTGATTGCAGGGAAGGCCGCGAAGTAATCGTCTATGATCTTCTTGGCGTCTGTCCTAGAGACGTGAAGCCTCTGGGCAAGACCGAATGACGAAATGCCGTACATAATGCCGAAGTTCGCGGTCTTTGCGATTCGCCTCTGGTCAGAGGTAACCTCCCCGACAGGAATACCGAAAATCTTGCTGGCAGTCGCGGCGTGCACGTCCACTCCGTCCTTGAAGGCTGCTATCAGATGGGCGTCACAGCTAAGGTGAGCCATAATCCTGAGTTCGATCTGGGAATAGTCGGCCGACATTATCAGTCCGCCCTCAGTACCCGGAACGAAGGCCTTGCGTATTTCCTTGCCTCTTTCCGTCCTGATAGGGATGTTCTGGAGGTTAGGGTTTGAGGAGCTCAGGCGGCCCGTGGAGGTAAGTGCCTGATTGAAAGTCGTATGCACCCTTCCTGTCTTTGGATTCACATAAGACGGGAATGGTTCGATATAAGTTGAAAGAAGTTTCTTCACGCCCCTGAATTCGAGGATTTCATCCACGATAGGATGGCGGTCAGAAAGTTCCACAAGTGTCTGTTCGTCAGTGCTCCAGGCTCCCTTGGCGCCCTTCTTGGCCTTAGGGTCCAGCTGGAGCTTTTCAAAAAGGACTACGCCTATCTGCTTCGGAGAAGACACGTTCAGGTCTGGCTCTCCGGCCATCTCGCGTATTCGGGCCTCCCTTTCGGCCACTTCCCTGCGGAGGCCTTCCGCAAAGTCGTTCAGGGACGCAAGGTCTATCTTCACTCCGTCGCGCTCCATCTTGGCGAGGACGCGGACAAGCGGTTCCTCAATCGTGTCATACACATCCGAGACTCCCCTCTCCTTCATTTCCTCGCGGAGCTTGTCCACGAGAAGAAGGGCAGCGGCGGCCTTCTTGTCGTCATTCGAAACCGGCTCGGCGAAAAGGTCGCCTTCCTGCTCCGCGGCATCCATAGTGGCGCCGAGATACGAGGCGGCAAGCACGTCGATTTCGTGGCTCTTTTCCGGATCGACAAGATAATGCATCAGTTCCACGTCGAGGAGGGTTCCTCCAAGACAGATTCCCTCTTCACAGAGCCTGTTGACCTGTGCCTTCAGGGAATGTCCTGCCTTTGCGACTGACTTGTCTTCGAGAATGGCTTTGAAAAGGCCTGCAGGTCCGGCTGCGGAGATGAGCTTTCCATTCTCGGATGCAACGAGGGTAACCTCTTCAGATACAACGAGGGCGACCCTGCCTTCCTTCTTCGCAGCGTCGGCCACTTTTTCAGCCGTAACGGCTTCGGTTTCCACGCTTACTGCATTGTCATCAGCAGAAGGTGCATCAGCCTTGACGTGGGAGATGTACCTGCGGAGGGAGCCGAACTCATATTTCGTAAAGAGGTCGGCAATGAGAGGGCCGTAAGCCTTGTCAACGGCCATCGAGGAAATCTCAGCCTCGACCGGCACGTCGGTCTTTATGGTCACGAGGTCGTGGGAGAGTTTCATATGGTCCCTGGCCTCTTCGAACATCAGTTTCTGCTTCGGAGTGAGCTCGTCGATATGGGCGTAGATGTTTTCCACCGTACCATACTTGGCGATGAGCTTCGCCGCTCCGACCTCACCCACTCCCTTGACTCCGGGAACGTTGTCGGCCGTATCACCACAGATGGCGAGCATCTCGATGACCTCCGACGGGTCGGATATCTTGTATTTCTCACAGACTTCTGCCTTTCCATAGACCTCGTCGTCTCCGCCGGACTTGCCCGGCTTCACCTGGAAGATATGGTCGGCTATGAGCTGGCCGTAGTCCTTGTCAGGCGTTACCATATACACGTCCAGACCCTCTGCGGCGCATTTTTTGGCTATGGTTCCGATCACGTCGTCGGCTTCGTAGCCCGGCATCATCAGCACCGGGATGTTCAGGGCCCCGCAGATTTCCTTCAGGGGTTCGAGGGCATCGATGATGAGAGGCGGCGTAGGAGGGCGGTTGGCCTTGTATTCCGGGAACATCTTGTTGCGGAAGGTTCCTCCCGGAGGGTCGAAGGCAACTGCGAAATACTCGGGCTTCTGCTTTTCCAGGAGCTCGAGTATGTATTTCGTGAAGCCAAAAAGAATGGACATATCCATTCCCTTGGAATTGATCATAGGGTGCCTCAGGAATGCATAGTACATTCTGAATATGAGGGCGTGACCGTCTATGAGATATAGTCTTTTCCTATCTGTCATCTGGCGAGTTTCTTTTCCCAGTTCCAAGCAGCGAGAAGGGAATCTTCAATGGTTCGTCCGGCCTTCCAGCCAAGCTTTTCGTTGGCGAGGGACGGATCTGCCCAGATGGCGATGACATCGCCGGCACGCCTCGGAGCGAACTTCCAGTTGAGTTTCTCTCCGCTCACCTTCTCGAAGGCGTTCACCAGGTCGAGGACGGAAGCAGGCTTGCCCGTACCTACGTTGAAGATTTCGTAGTCAGCCTCCATCTTATCGTCAATCATTCTACGGACGGCGCAGACGTGGGCCTTTGCGAGATCGACGATGTCGATGTAGTCGCGGAGGTTGGTGCCGTCAGGAGTAGGATAGTCGTTGCCGAAGACGCTGAGGCATTCTCTCTTGCCGATGGCGGTCTGGGTGATGTAAGGCACGAGGTTGTTCGGCACGCCGCGAGGGAGTTCGCCCATAAGAGCCGTAGGATGGGCTCCGATAGGGTTGAAATAACGGAGGGCTATGCCTCTGATGTTGCCGTATGCCTTGACGGAATCGCGGAGGATGTCCTCCGAGATCTGCTTGGTGTTGCCGTAAGGAGAGGTTGCCGGCTGACGGGGCGTCTGCTCGGTGACCGGAGTCTTCTCAGGTTCGCCATAGACCGTGCAGGACGATGAGAAGAGGATGTTGCGGCAACCGTGGCGTCTTGCCGACTCAAGCACGTTGATGAGTGACTTGAGGTTGTTGCCGTAATATTTGAGTGGTTCGGCGCAGGACTCACCCACGGCCTTGAAGGCCGCGAAGTGGATGACCGCGTCGATCTTGTTCTCTGAAAAGAGCTTTTCCGTGGCGGCTTCGTCACAGAAAGTCATCTGGTGGAAAGGGATGTCATCCCTTCCTGTTATCTGCTTGAGACCTTCGAAGTTGGTCATATCGCAGTTGGAGAGGTCATCCGCCACAACGAGGTCGTAGCCCGCATTGATGAGCTCGACTGAAACGTGGCTGCCGATGAAGCCGGCTCCGCCTGTCACAAGCACGGTTTTCTTCTGCATATGGTTAGTTATTAGTTCTTGAAACTGTGGATAGGAGCAGGAATCGATCCGCTCCTGGATACGAACTCTTCGCAGCTGTAGTTGTTCACCTTCATTATCGGAGCTCGTCCGAGAAGGCCTCCGAGTTCGATGCTGTCGCCCACCGTCTTGCCTACCACAGGCATTATGCGGACGGCCGTCGTCTTCTGGTTGATCATTCCGATGGCAGCCTCGTCGGCGATTATGCCGGAAACGGTGGCAGCCGTCGTATCACCAGGGATGGCTATCATATCGAGACCGACGCTGCACACGCAGGTCATCGCCTCGAGTTTTTCAATCGTAAGGGCGCCGCATTCGGCAGCGGCGATCATTCCGGCGTCCTCGCTGACAGGGATGAAGGCTCCGCTGAGTCCTCCCACATAGCTTGATGCCATCACGCCACCCTTCTTGACCTGGTCATTGAGCAGGGCGAGGGCGGCAGTAGTGCCGGGAGCACCGCATTTCTCAATGCCCATAGCCTCGATGATGTCGGCAACTGAGTCGCCGATGGCAGGAGTCGGTGCAAGGCTGAGGTCGATGATTCCGAAAGGAACATTGAGCCTCTTGGCAGCCTCCTGCGCAATCATCTGACCAACGCGGGTAATCTTGAACGCAGTCTTCTTGATGGTGTCGCAGAGCACCTGGAAGTCTTTTCCGTGACATTTGTCAAGGGCTGACTTGACAACTCCAGGTCCGGAAACGCCCACGTTGATAACGGCGTCCGGCTGGGTGACGCCGAGGAAGGCGCCCGCCATAAACGGATTGTCGTCAGGAGCATTGCAAAGGACGACCAGCTTGGCGCAGGCCATACAGTTGTTGTCCTTTGTCGCTTCAGCAGCCTTCTTGATGGTCTCTCCCATCAGTTTCACCGCGTCCATATTGATGCCGGTCTTGGTGGAGCCGACATTTACGCTGGCGCAGATGATGTCCGTCTTCGCGAGGGCTTCAGGAAGGGACTCGATGAGGAGTCTGTCGCTGGCCGTCATACCCTTTGAGACGATGGCTGAGAAGCCTCCGAGGAAGCTCAGGCCGATTTTCTTCGCTACATTGTCGAGGGTCACGCAAATCTTCACATAATCCTCAGGAGTCTTGCAGCAGGATGCTCCGACAAGAGAAATCGGAGTTATGGAAACTCTCTTGTTGACGATAGGAATTCCGAATTCCGCACTCATCTGGTCACAGGTCTCTGCGAGACGGCCGGCACATCTGAGGATCTTCTCCTCGATCTTCCTGCAAGTCTCATCCACGTCGGTGCTGATGCAGTCGAAGAGGCTGATTCCCATCGTGACTGTTCTGACATCGAGGTTGTCGTGCTCGATCATATTTGTGGTCTCGAAGACCTCACTGATGTTAAGCATACTTCCCCGTGTTTAGATTCTGTGCATCATATCGAAGATTTCTTCCTTCTGACAGCGGATGTCCACGCCGATTTCTTCTGCAAGAGCCTTCATATTCGATACGAGCTCCTCATAACTTACAGTCATATTTGCCGTATCCACGATCATCATCATATTGAAGATGCCGCCCACGATGGTCTGAGCAATGTCGAGAATGTTGACATTGTGCTGATAGAGCCAGGTGCTGCTCTTTGCGATGATACCCGTCGTATCTTTTCCGACGATTGTGATCACTGTCTTTTCCATAAATCCGTTTTATTTTCTTAGTATGATTCTTTCAATTCTTCTTGGTACGGAGGTGATGATCTCGTACGGAATCGTGCCGAGGATGTCGGCAAGCTCGGTAATCGTCGGATCCTCTCCGAAGATAGTGACCGTGTCGCCGACCTGGGCGTCAACTCCCGTGATGTCGATCATACACATATCCATACAGATGTTGCCTATCGTAGGCACCCTGTGTCCGTTCAGGCTGAACGAGGCGTTGCCGCGGCCGAGATGGCGGTCGATTCCGTCGGCGTAACCGACAGGAATGGTGGCGATCGTCGTGCCTTCAGGGGCGATGTGGCCCCAGCGGCCATATCCGATCGTGCCATCCTCCGGACGGAGGTGCTTGATCTGCAAAATCTTGACCTTGAGGGATGCGACCGGCCTGAGGTTCACGTCCTTGAGGCAGCTGATGCCGTAGATTCCGATTCCGAGTCGCACCATATCGAACTGCCAGTCCGGGAATCTCTCGATTCCGGCAGAGTTGAGGGTGTGGTACATAGGCTTGTAGCCTATCTCGGAAGAGACCTTGTCGGCATTTGCCTTGAACATATGGAGCTGTCCCATCGTGAAGTCGTCCTGCTCAGGATCTTCGGCCACCGCAAGGTGCGAGTAGCAAGATTTCACCTTCACATAAGGACAGGTCTTCAGGAATGAGGTCAGTTCATCCAGTTCCCCGGTCATAAAACCGAGTCTATGCATTCCCGTGTCAAGTTTTATATGTACCGGATAATCCTTCAGTCCCCTTTCCTTGAGCACCTCGCAGAGGGCCTTGAGTGTATAGAGGTTAGGAATTCCAGGTTCAAGTCTGTTGTCTATGATTTCGTTGAAGAAATCAGTTCCTGCGGTAAGTACGAGGATTGGAAGTGATATACCTGCCTTCCTCAGTTCTACTCCTTCTATAGGTAGAGCCACAGCAAGATAGTCGGCTCCCGCATTCTGCATCATCGCAGCGAA
>JAILCZ010000077.1 GCA_024689985.1 Bacteroidales bacterium
GCATACTTGTCGTAAGCTGCCTGATACTCTGCAGACTCACCGCGGAAACGGAAGTAAGCGTTCTTGAGGTAGAATGCGCAGTTGAGCTTGAGAGCCTCATCCTTTGAAACTGAATAAGCCTTCTCAAATGGCTCGAGGCAAGACTTGAGAGCCTTCTCGAAATCAGTAACGAGAGCCTGATACTTGTTGTCGTCAAGCTCATCCTGTGCCTTGGTCTGGATTGCGACAGCCTCGTCATAGTAGAGGACGCCCTCGCCATAGAAACCATACTCATACTCAGGGTTGATCTCAGCGCACTTCTGATATGCTGCGACAGCTGCATCTCTCTCGCCGAGCTCCTTGTGGATGTTACCCTCAACATAGTAGATGGATGCATTGTTAGGCTCGTTCTCCTTAGCCTTGTCGAGGAGTTCGAAGAGTTTTGCAGGATTCTCCTTGTTGGCAACATAGTAGTTGATGAGACCTACGAGGATACCCTGGCTCTGTGGGAACTTCTCGAAGCCCTTCTCAAGATAATCCTTTGAGAGAGCCTTGTCTTCCTGCTTCTCAGCGATTTCAGCGAGCTTTGAGTAAACAGCGCCGTCCTCTCCGTAGTATTCGTATGTGAGACACTTCTCGAAGAAGCCCTTTGCCCTTGCAAGGTCACCGGCTGCCTGAGCAGTGAAACCAGCGTTGTAGAGAGAACCTGTATCTACAGGAGATACGAACTCTGATGTTGAAACCTCGTAAGCAGACTCGAAAGCCTTGCTTGCTCCTGCGATGTCACCGAGAGAATACTCAGTGTATGCAAGTTCAACATACTTCTTTGCGATATCAGAAAGACCCTCTGAGATGTTCTTCTTCTCAGCGCCCTTGTCATCGAGTGAAGCACTCTTATTGAAAGCCTTGATAGCCTCACCGAGAGCATCCTCGTATGCAGGAGCGGTAACCTCAACGAGCTGAAGCTGACCGTTCTCAGAGAAATAGAGGTTCTTGTCCGCGAAGATTTCCTTGGTATAGTTAACACCACCAAGTTCAACATTTTCAACTGCAGATGGCTTCTCAGAGCCGAGCATAAGAGTAAGCTCCTGCTTTGAAGCACCTACCATTGTATTGGCAGACGGAGCATCATAAGCCTTGAGATAAGCCTGGCCTAGTTTTGTCCAAGTTGAGGCCTTGGCTGCCTTCTTTTCGTTCTCAGTACCCTTGACTGCAGACTCTACAGCTGACTTAGCTGAAAGCACTGCCTTTGATACCTGTGCGTTTGCAACCTGTACGGAAGCGAAAATCGCCAAGACGATAAGGATTCTTTTCATAATTAAAAGAGTATTAATGTGATTATTCATTATTAGTTTCTTCCTGTTCTGAGACCTCCGGTTCAGTTTCAGCCGGCGCCTGAGTTTCCTCATCCTCGGACTTGGCAACCACTGAAATCGCAGCGATGCTGTCCTTGCCCCTGAGGTTCACAAGCTTGACGCCCTGTGTCGCACGTCCCGCAACACGGATGTCAGAAACAGCCATTCTGATCGTCATACCTGAATGCATAATGATCATAAGGTCGTTCTCCTCCGTAACATTCGATATTGCAACAAGTTTGCCAGTCTTCTCGGTGATGTTGATCGTACGGACACCCTTCGCACCGCGGCTGGTGATTCTGTACTCCTCAGGATCGGTACGCTTGCCGAAGCCATTCTCGCTGACCACGAGGATGGTATGGTCGCCCGCATCCTCAGCGTTAGGAGAATATACGAGTGCTCCGATCACCTCGTCGTCCTCTTCGATGTTGATACCGCGCACTCCGGTGGCGTTACGTCCCATAGTGCGGGCATCGCTTTCCTCGAAGCGGCAGCAGCGGCCGTTCTTCGCAGCGATATAAATCTGGTCATCGCCGGAAGTAAGGAGGGCTGTAACGAGTTCATCTCCCTCACGGATGTTCACGGCGTTCACACCATTCGTACGAGGTCTTGAGTACTCCTCGAGAAGAGTCTTCTTGATGGTACCGCGTTTCGTGACGAGAGTGATGTAATGGCTGTTGATGAACTCCTCGTCCTTCAGGCTGCGGATGTTGATGTAAGTCTGAACCTTGTTGTTCTGGTCGAGGCTGAGGATGTTCTGGATGGCGCGGCCCTTTGAAGACCTCGATCCCTCAGGAATCTCATAAACCTTGAGCCAGTAGCAACGGCCCTGTTCAGTGAAGAGAAGCAGGGTGCTGTGCATATTGGCGACATATACGTGCTCGATGAAGTCTTCATCCTTCGTAGCGCCGCCCTTGACGCCGACACCGCCTCTGTTCTGGGTTCTGAACTCAGAGAGAGGTGTTCTCTTGATATATCCGAAGTGTGATATTGAAATTACTACGTCTTCGTCCGCATAGAAGTCCTCAGGATTGAATTCCTCGGCTGAAGGACGGATCTCCGTCTTTCTTGCGTCGCCGTACTTGGCCTTCATCTCCATAGTCTCCTGCTTGATGACATTCATCTGCTCGGTCTCGCTTCCGAGGATTTCCTCGCAGCGTGCGATGAACTTCTCGAGCTCATCGTATTCAGCCTGGAGCTTGTCCTTCTCCAATCCTGTGAGCTGGCGGAGTCGCATATCCACGATAGCCTGAGCCTGAGGATCGGTGAAGCCGAATGTCTCCATAAGTTTCTCCTTGGCAACATCTACGCTTGCAGATGCACGGATGATGGCTACGATCTCGTCGATGACGTCGATGGCCTTGAGAAGGCCTTCGAGGATGTGAGCTCTCTTCTGAGCCTTGTCGAGGTCGAACTTGGTCCTGCGCACGATGACATCGTGGCGGAAATCCACGAAATTCGCGATCATCTCCTTGAGGGAGAGGGTGCGAGGACGGCCGTTTACGAGGGCCACGTTATTGAATGCGAAGCTTGACTGAAGCTGAGTGTACTTGAAAAGGGTGTTGAGCACGACGTTCGAGTTGGCGCCCATCTTCACCTTGATCACCACGCGGACACCTTCACGGGAAGTCTCATCGTTGACATATGAAATGCCTTCGATCTTCTTGTCCTCGACCATCTGGCCGATCTTCTCGATCATATCCTTCTTGTTGACCATATAAGGCACCTCGGTAGCGACGATCGTCTCGCGACCGTTGTCAGCCACCTCGATTTCGGTCTTGCTTCGTACGACAACCTTTCCGCGGCCTGTCTCATAGGCATCCCTGATGCCCTGCATACCCATAATGATACCGCCGGTAGGGAAATCAGGTCCCTTGATGTACTGCATCAGGCCGTCAGTATCGATGTCAGGATTGTCAATATATGCGCAGATACCGTCACAGATCTCTCCGAGATTGTGCGGAGCCATATTCGTAGCCATACCTACGGCGATACCTGAAGATCCGTTCAGAAGCAGAAGCGGAAGCTTGGTAGGGAGCACCGTCGGCTCTTCGAGGGAGTCATCGAAGTTCAGCGTCATATCGACGGTGTTCTTCTCGATGTCTCCAAGCACATCCTCTGCCATCTTGGCGAGTTTGGCCTCGGTATATCGCATAGCAGCGACAGGGTCGCCGTCCATTGAACCGAAGTTACCCTGACCGAAGACGAGCGGATAGCGCTGGTTCCAGTTCTGAGCAAGGCGGGCCATTGCGTCGTAAACGCTGGAGTCGCCGTGCGGGTGGAACTTACCGAGTACCTCTCCGACGATTCTCGCAGACTTCTTCGTCTGTCCGCCATAAGAAAGTCCAAGACCGTCCATTCCGAAAAGGACACGTCTCTGAACCGGCTTGAGGCCATCTCGTACGTCCGGAAGGGCTCGGGATACAATGACAGACATCGAATAGTCGATGTACGCCGTTCTCATTTCGTGGTCAATCTCAACCGGCTCGATAATGCCGCCGTTTGAAATGACCTCTTCGTTGTTATTCTCCTCTATATCCATATTACTGGTTTTCGATGATTTTCAGTTAATCTATAAGTGTGCAAATTTAATAAAAAATAATGACAAATTTCGTATTTTTGCGATACACACACTTTTTATGGAACCGAGAATTTCAGACGAACTCAACGGAGTAATCAAATATGCCAGAGACGAGGCGATGAGAACGGGCAGTATGACCATCGAGCCCGACCATCTCTTCCTCGGAATGATACGCCACGCCGAAAACGCGGCGGCCCGTGCAATGAAAGAGACGGGCACCGACCTGGCTGACTTCAAAGAATTCATCGACAGCAGAATCTTCCGTCCCGGACAGATTCCATACAGCGAAATAGACAACATCACCTTCTCAAGACAGACCCAGAACGTTCTGAGTCTCACCGTCCTGGAAGCCCGCAAATTCGAGAGCAGCAAGGTCTCATCGCAGCACCTTCTCCTCGCACTCTGCAGGAGTACCGGCAGCTATGGCCAGGCTTACCTTCGCCAGAGAGGCACGGAATACGGCCGGCTTCTCGCCTGGCTCCAGGAGCAGAACCTTCTCACCCTTGGCAGAATCGAGAGCCGTCCTTCCGAAGAAGACGGCACGGCGGCAAAGGGTGACGAGATGAAGCAGACCAAGGATGAGCCGAAGGAAAAAGTCAACCTCGAAGAATTCGGCTACGACCTCACCAAGGCAGCTTCCGACGGCCGTCTCGACCCTGTCGTAGGACGCGAGGATGAGATTTCCAGGGTAATTGAAATACTAGGAAGAAGGAAGAAGAACAACCCGATGCTCATCGGAGAACCGGGAGTAGGCAAATCCGCCATCGTGGAAGGAATCGCCCTGAGGATTGCGACAGGAGACATCTCCCCTGCCCTCGCCAAGAAAAGAATCATCTCCCTCGACATCGCTTCGATAGTCGCAGGAACAAAATACCGCGGAGACTTCGAGAAGAGGGTCAAGACAATCATCAGCGAAGCCGCCAGCGACCCGAATCTCATATTCTTCATCGATGAATTCCACACAATCGTCGGAGCAGGAGGAGCCCAGGGCAGCCTCGACGCGGCGAATATGCTCAAGCCGGCCCTCGCCAGAGGCGAGATCCAGTGCATCGGAGCCACCACCCTCGACGAATTCACCAAGATAGTGGAGAAGGACGGAGCCCTCGACAGGAGGTTCCAGAAGATTATGGTCAACCCTACGGACGTAGCCCAGACCATAGCCATCCTCCACAACATCAAGGGCAACTACGAACAGTACCACAATGTCATCTACACTGACGAGGCCCTCGAAGCCTGCGCCAGGATGACGGACAGATACATCACCGACAAATCCCTCCCGGACAAGGCCATTGACGCCCTCGACGAAGCCGGTTCGATGGTAAGGCTCAACCTCCACGGCAAAGGCAAGGCCACCGACACCGTAACGGCGGACGACATCGCGGCCGTGATAGGAAAGACGACGGGCATCCCTGCCGGCAAGATAGCCGAGTCAGAAGGAGTCCGCCTCCAGAAGATGGAAGACAAGCTCAAGAAGAGGGTCATAGGCCAGGACGAGGCCATCCACACGGTGGTAAGCGCAATCCGCAGGGGCAGGGCCGGTCTCAAGGACCCTTCACGCCCTATCGGCTCTTTTATGTTCTTCGGCCCGACAGGAGTCGGAAAGACCCAGCTGGCAAAGAGCATAGCGGAATATCTGTTTGATTCAGAAGAGAATATGATCCGAATCGATATGAGCGAATATATGGAGAAGTTCTCGGTATCCAGACTCATCGGAGCCCCTCCGGGCTATGTCGGATACGAAGAGGGCGGACAGCTCAGCGAGCAGATCAGAAGAAAGCCATACAGCGTAGTCCTTCTTGACGAGATTGAGAAGGCTCATCCGGACATATTCAACCTTCTGCTTCAGGTCATCGACGAAGGAAGGCTCACCGACAGCAACGGCAGGACGGTCAACTGCAGGAACATCATCCTCATTATGACATCCAACACCGGAAGCAAGGAAGTGGAACAATATGGCAAGGGAATAGGCTTCGCCACAAAATCCAGGGATGTCCAGGCAAACAGGCAGGCAGTTCTGGAGAAGGCGGTAAGAAATTCATTCCCGCCGGAATTCCTCGGAAGAGTTGACGAGAAGATCTTCTTCAAGCAGCTCACCAGGGAGGATATGGAAAAGATTATTGACATTGAGCTCAAAGAACTCAAGCAGAGAGTTCTCGAAGCAGGCTACAGCCTCACGGTCACCCCTTCTGCAAAAAGATTTGTCGCAGATGCGGGATTCGACCCTAATTTCGGAGCGAGACCGCTCAGAAAGGCGATAATGCAGCACATAGAAGACCCTGTATCCGAATTTATAATCGCAGAGAGGATGCTTCCGAAAAAACACGCGAAAGCAATCGGAACGAAGGCTGTCAAAGTCGGCCTCAATGCGAAGAAAGACGGAACCGTCGTATTAAGCGATCCTGATATCCTCGATTTCGAGACCCATATCGCTGATGAGGCCAAGGAGAGTCTGAAGTGATGATTCTGAAGAGATGATGTTGTCGAGCGCATCGACATTGTAATCTGTATTTTTCATATCTTTATCAAGTTTGATATTGCAAAGGTAGGACCGGCTTGTGCCAAACTACTGTACAACCAGAAATAAAATGAAAAAATTATTTGCGACAACCCTTATACTTGTAATTGCCGTCTTCACATCCTTTTCCCAGTCCACGGACAAGGCTGGCAACAAGATGGCGGACAAGAAATGCTCATACCTCTATGCCGAGAAGGACGGAGAATCTCTCTGGATGGATGAATATACCCAGCAGGGAGAGGCCAAAGGCACGATCATATTCATCTTCGGAGGAGGATTCAAGGAAGGCAAGAGGGATGCAAGGCTGTACAGAAGATGGTTCTACCACCTCAATGAGAACGGATACAAGGTCTACTCGATTGATTATCGCCTCGGCTTGAAAGACGGCACCAGAAGCGGTATCGGAATGATCAAGGATATCGACGGAGCCATAAGCCTCGGAATAGAAGATCTTTTCGATGCAACGAAATATATCGTGGAAAATGCGAAGGAACTCGGAGTTGACCCTGACAAAATAATCGTGTCAGGTTCATCAGCGGGAGCAATGCTTTCGCTTCACGCCGACTGGCTAATATGCAACGAAAAACAAGTGGCGAAAAGCCGTCTCCCTGAAGGCTTCAGATACTCAGCAGTAATGCCATTCGCAGGAGCGATTCTTTCCCACGAATGGGCGCCCAAATACAAGAACGTCCCAGCTCCGACCTGCTTCTTCCACGGCACGGCCGACAAAGTGGTAAACTACAATAAACTCCAGATTCTGAATGTCGGCATCTTTGGAGGAAAAAACCTCGCAAAACATTTTGCGAAAAAGGGTTACAACTACAATTTCTATAAATACAAAGGCTGCGGCCACGAAATAGCCACAGCTTTCCTGGCAACTCTGCCGGAGCAGCTTGAATTCCTGGAAATCAATGTGAACCAGGGACAAAAAAAGATCGTCGACGCTCTGATCGACGATCCTAAAATTAAGAAAGGCACATCCTACAAAAACAGGCGTAGCCTTTACAAAAACTAATTCTCAGCAAGTTTGTCAAGAGCAAGTTCCACAAGGCCGCGTACGCGTGGCTTGTAGTCCGTATTGCTGCTTCCGAGATGTCTGTTTGCAATAGCGCAGCAGACCGTACCGGCATCGTGTCCAAGCTGTCCGGCAAGTCCTGCGAGAGCGGATCCCTCCATCTCGAAGTTCGTGATTCTCCACTCTCCGAAACG
>JAILCZ010000104.1 GCA_024689985.1 Bacteroidales bacterium
AGAAACAGCATCAGTCCCTTTGAGGTTTCAACCATCTGGTTTATGTTCCAGGACAGTGGCCTTTCAATCTTTACCCTTCTGAAGTTGTCCTGGTCTGTGTAGTAGGCGAGACCGAATACGCTTGCTGCCCAGAGCCGGCCGTTCTGGTCGACGTGTACGGCGTTGATCTGGTTGTCCGGCAGACTGAGGCTGTCGGCATCCCAGTAATATTGTTTGAAGTTGTGGTTATCGTATTTGTTCAGTCCCCTGAACGTCCCCATCCAGATATGGCCGTCAGTATCCTCGGCGAAGCCGCGGATATTGTGGTTGGAAATTGTCGGTGATACTATGAAACTCTGAAGCAAAATGTTCAGGATACATAGGGCTAGGTTATTCATCGTATGCGTGTTATTTTCCTAAATATACCATAAATTAATGACTTGAATACAATTTTGAACAAATCTGAAAGATTTTGGATTATGGCGAAAATTGATTGGACTATTGCGTAAATTTAGAACATTGAACCACTCTATTTTTGTACCGTGATAAAATTTCACGAGGCACAACTAATAACTAACTAACCAATAAAATTTATGAGAAATCCTTTATTGAAAAGTTTGTCAGTAATTGTACTGGCTCTTTTCCTGGGACTCGGTGCTTTTGCCCAGCAGAAGGTTACTGTCTCCGGAACCGTCACGGATGATCACAAGCTTCCGATGATGGGCGTTGGTGTCTTTGAAAAAGGTACAACCAATGGAGTGGTCACTGACCTCGACGGTAATTATTCGATTACCGTCAAGAAGGGAAGTGTCGTCGAATTCAGTTCCCTCGGCTTTCTTCCGGAAATGAGGAATATCGTTTCCGAAGGTGTTGTAAACGTTCAGCTTAAGCCCGACAACCTGATGCTTGAAGAAACCGTAGTCGTAGGTTACGGTGTACAGAAGAAATCCGACGTGACCGGATCTATTTCACAGGTCAAGTCGGAAGACATCCAGAACAGAACCATCGTCTCTCCTGAGCAGGCACTCCAGGGAAAGACGGCCGGCGTTCAGATCTCATCTTCTTCTGCGGCTCCTGGAGCTTCTCCTACCATCCGCATCCGCGGTATCTCTTCCAATTCCGGAAACAATCCTTTATATGTAGTTGACGGACGTATCGTTTCTTCCATATCAGGCCTCGATCCTAATGACATCGAGTCAATGGAGGTCCTGAAGGACGGCGCTTCTGCCGCCATCTACGGAGCCCAGGCCGGCAACGGTGTCATCCTCATCACTACCCGCAAGGGTAAGGGCGACGGAAAGATCAGCTACTCGTTCCAGCTTACGTCCCAGAGTCTGGCCAAGACTCCGAAGGTGATGAATTCAGAGCAGTATATGCAGTACTATCTTGAGGCCGGCAAGTTCACCCTCGAGAATTTCTACCGCTACTGGGATTTCGAGACCAATACCGACTGGCTCGACTATGCTTATGATAGCTCAATGATGCAGCATCACAACCTCACTTTCTCTGCAGGCAACGACAGAGGAAGTCTCTATGTGTCCGGCGCATATCTTGACAACAACGGTATGTTCGCCGGTGATTCAGATGTATATACCCGTCTCACCACGATGGTCAATGCCAGCTGGAAGTTCAAGCCTTGGCTCGACATCCAGACCAACAACCAGATTGGCTACTTCAAGGTAAGAAGCGTCTCTACAAGCTCCGACTACGGCTCAGCCGTCGTTTCGGCCCTCGTCCTCGACCCTCTTACTCCAACTACCTATACTGCTGACAATCTTCCTGATTTTATGCAGGCATATCTCGACAACGGCTATTCTCTTCTCAAGGACGAGAACGGTAACTACTATGCCGCTTCCTACTTCCTTTCTTCCGAGAATGTCAATCCTCGTGTTATGCGCGACCGTTCATATTCACAGACCAGGGGATTCAACATCAGCGGTACCACGGCCCTCAACCTCCGTCCTGTCAAGGGACTGACGTTCACGAGCCGTATCGGCTACCGTCTTTCAGCATATGACGTATATGGTTACGGCAAGGACTATTACATCAATGGAAATGCCCAGCAGCAGTATGTTTCCCTCAACGGTTCTTCTTCGAACACTGTTTACTATCAGTGGGAGAACTTCGCGAACTATATGAAGCAGTTCGGCAAGCACAACATCACCGCTATGCTAGGTATGTCTTATTCTGATTCCCGCACATACGGAGTCTCAGGCTCTTACAACGGCGGTCAGGATGAGGATGGCAACAAGGACCTCGGTGTAATGCAGGACGATCCTCTCTTCTATTACTTCGCTTACACCACTGCTACGGCAGTCAAGAGCGTGACCGGTGCTGAGCCTTCGATTACCCGTACTTATTCATATTTCGGCCGTGCAAACTGGAATTATATGGGCAAGTACAACCTTCAGGCTTCGTACCGTGCCGATGCTGCCGACCTTTCCAGACTTCCTCAGAATATGCGCTGGGGCTACTTCCCTTCAGTTGCAGGAGGTTGGACGATTTCTTCGGAGCCTTTCTTCGCTCCGGTGAAGAAGTTCGTTCCTTTCCTCAAACTCCGTGCTTCCTGGGGTCAGAACGGATCTCTCGCATCCCTCAGCAATTATCTCTATGCCAATGTTATCGCCTCTACGGGCAACTATCCTACGAGCGTCGAGACTCCTACATATATCACGGGTTACGCTCCTTCGGCTTCCGGCAACGACGAGCTCAAGTGGGAGACATCTGAGCAGGTCAACTTCGGCTTCGATTCCCGTTTCTTCCACGACCGCCTTTCCGTCAACTTCGACTGGTATCAGAAGAAGACCAAGGACCTCATCGTGACGGGTATCACTCCATCGACCGTTGTCGGCGTGACCGCTTCTCCTGTGAACGCAGGTAATGTGAAGAATTCCGGCCTCGAACTTGAAGTCAGATGGAAGGATTCCATCGGCAACTTCAACTATGGTATCAGCGGAAACATCGCTACTCTCAAGAATGAGGTGACCTACATCCACGAGACCCTCTCCGACGGTATCGACGGAGCGACGGTCCGCAACTATGGTACGATCACCAGATTCGAGAAGGGACACCCTGCCTGGTATTTCTACGGATATAAGTATGCCGGCGTGGACTCTTCGACAGGTAACGCCCTCTTCCACGTCCTCGACGACAACGGAAATCCTACGGGCGAGACCACAACCACACCTTCAGGAACGGACAAGACTGAAATCGGAAGCGGTATTCCTAGCCTTACCTATGGTCTCACCCTTACGGCAGGCTGGAAGGGCTTCGATGCAGTCGTATTCCTTTCTGGCAGTTACGGAAGCGAGATCTACAACTGTCTCACAGTCGTTGACTATGCTTACAACCGTCTTACCTGGATGACGGAGGACCGCTGGACCTCTACCAATACCTCCGGTTCGATGCCTGCAGCCAATGCAACCAACTGGACTCAGTTCCTTACTTCCGACGGCGTTGTCTTCAGCGGCAACTACCTCAAGGTAAAGCAGATTCAGCTCGGATACACTCTTCCTTCAAAGCTTACCAAAAAGCTGAAGATTGACTCCGTTCGTCTCTACGGTTCTTTGGACGACTTCTTTACTTTCACTGATTATCCTGGATTCGATCCGGATGTGACCGGTACGGGAAACAGCCTCGGAGTGGACAAGGGTTCTTATCCTACTTCAAAGAAGGTCGTTTTCGGTTTCAACATCAATTTCTAATCTGAAGGCCGTATGAAAACAAGAAATATATTTATGACCGCTATCGCCGGTCTTACCCTGCTCGCAGCCGTATCCTGCTCGGACAAGCTTGATATCGCTCAGCACGGTGTGCTCAATTACGATACTTATTACAATACAGACGAAGATATAGAGGCGGCTGAGGCTGCTATGTATCTGGAAGTCCTCGGATGGGAATACAATGTCAAGCTCACCAAGGATATGCTTACGGATGATTTCTATGCGGGCGGTGCGATGCGTGGCGACAACGCCAATCTCGAAGCCCTCAACGAATTCACCTTCGATGCCGAAGAGGATTACATCCAGAATATGTTCACGACGTATTATACCCTCATCTACAAGGCCAATGTGATTCTTGGCCACGTGGACGAGAGCCTCAGCGACATCGCAAAGCGTGCGAGGGCAGAGGCAAAGGTCTTCCGCGCCTTCGCTTACTTCGACCTTATTTCAATGTGGGGCAATCCTCCTGTCGTTGACCACGAACTTGCTCCTTCCGAGTACAATGTCCCTAACGGATCGACTGAAGAGCTCTGGAATATGGTCGTCACCGACCTTACCGAAGCCATTTCTTCAGGCTATCTTTCGGAAAAGACTTCCGTAAGTGACAAGACTACCTGGCACGTGACAAAGCAGTTTGCCCAGGCCCTTCTCGGAAAGGCTTACCTCTGGATGGCTGCCGCCTTTGAAGATGACTCTTATTATTCTCTTTCTGCAGATGCTTTTGACGAAGTGATCGAGAGCGAACTCTACGACCTTGTCAGCCTGGATGTCTATCCGCAGATGGCCACTGGCGACAACAAGTACAATTGCGAGAATATTTTTGAAAGCAACCGTGTATATGATTCCAATAATTCTTGGCAGAATTTCACAATGTATGGTCTTATGATAGGTTGGCGTACAGACCGTTTCGTGTTCGGTTCACTCCCGATTGCATCCCTCAGCTGGGGCTTCAGGGTGCCTAAGCAGGATCTCTATGAGGCATTTGTCGCAGATGAGGGTGCTGACGGAGCGCGACTCAATGCCACCATCATCACATACGACCAGATCAAGAGCACTTACGGAGCCTCGATCACGGCCGGAAACACCATCGTTCTCGACGCCCTGGAAATGTGGAAGGGAATTCCTCTCGAGGATGATATAGACCCTGGTACATACGGATATTGCTGGAATACGGACTGCATCTGGATGCGCTACGCCGAAGTGCTTCTCTGCGCTGCGGAGGCTCATTTCCAGGCAGGAAATACGGACAAGGCCACGACCTACCTCAACAAGGTCCGCAACCGTGCAGGTCTCGCAGACATCACGGCTACGCTTGATGCCATCAAACTTGAGAAGCGTCTCGAGCTCTGCGGAGAGTCTGTCCGTTTCCAGGACCTCCTTCGTTGGGGTGAGGCTGCCGATGTACTTGCGGACAATGGTGAGATTTACCCTGTTATGTCATCGAACGGTACCGTTACCTACACTTCTTGCAACAACTCGGTTTACGGATTCAAGACAGGAAAGCACGAGCATCTTCCTTACCCTGCAACCGAAATCCGTCTGAATTCAGAAATTCAGCAGAATGCCGGCTATTAACAGATTCGTATTATGAAAAAGATATTTTTCCTTTTATCAGCTGCAGTATTGGGACTGGTTTCCTGCTCCGAGGAGACTATAGATCCGCTCGAGGGCATATATACTGCTCCGATAACGTCAACTTTGACGACACTGAGCAATTCGGAGGCCTACAAGTCTGACGGAACCAGGTATTTCGTCCTTGACCTTACGGACGGAACGAATACCCTCCACGCAACCCTTGTCGGTTCTACATATTATCTTACTGCCAATACTTATACGGTTGCCGAGTCCGCTTCCGCAAAGAACGGCAACTATGTCTATGGCGAGACCACGGTCAACGGCTCAAACGCTTCATCAGGTTCGATCATCGTCACCCAGGATGAGGATGCTTACACTCTCAGCGCCCTTCTTTTCACCGAGGATGATTCTGTCTATAAGCTTTCCTGGGAGGGTACCATTACTTACGAGGGCGATCCTGAAGCTACGGCTCTTACTCAGGTATTCACCGCCAACAGCAATGTGGCCAACGGTACGAATTCGGTGACGCTGAAACTCGCGACCTCAGACCTCGCATATTCTTTTGATATGACCACCTATACGGAGTCATATACGGGAAGCGGCAATTTCCTCGCTCTTGACCTCTATTCTGCCGACGGCTATCTTCACGAAGGAACCTACACACCTTGTACAACGGGTGGAACAATCGGAGAAGGGGAGTACGGCATAGGATATGACACCGAAATGTGGGGAATGACTTTCACCAACTGGGGTACCTGCTGGTGGACTGTCGAAGATGGCGTGACTTCCGCCGAGAAGATTACAAGCGGCAGTATCACTGTCAGCCGCTCAGGTGATGAGTGGACGATTACCTACGGAACAGAAGGCGATGATATCTGGTGCTCTTTCACCGGAGAAATTGAAGCCCTCACTTCCGATGAGGCAAGCAGCACTTCTCTTACGAAGTTCCTCTCTATGACTGATTATTCTGCCTTCGGTATGAGTATGATAGGCCTTGAACTTGCTACTGACGGAGTCTCGATGACTCCTGCGGACTGGGTTACTTCTTTCTCGAACACTTATTCGGGAACGGGCAACTACCTCAAGCTTGAGGTATACAGTTCTGACGGTTCGCTCGCCGCCGGTACATATACTGCCTGCACGACAGGAGGTACTATCAATTCAGGTGAATTCGGGATCGGCTATACAGGTACTTATGGTGCTTCAGGTACTACCTGGTACACTGTTACCGACGGAGATACTTCGGTTTACAGCTATGTCACCGACGGAACCCTTACGGTTTCAGTCAGCGACGGCACATATACGATCAAGCTCGAATCCACTACGATCAACGCAACTTACACAGGAACACTTTCATCGAATTAATCCGCTATGAAAAAAATCATATTGATTGCAGCTTCTCTGCTGCTGGCTTCAAATATATTTGCTCAACAGGCTCTTCAGTGGGGAGCGGCTCCGGCCGTTTCCCCTGAAATCAACGCCGACGGAACCGTTACTTTCCGCTATCAGAATCCAAAGGCCATAAAGGTCCAGGTTACTGGCGATTTCCTTCCTCCGAAGGATGTGACCTTCAATATGAACGGTCAGGAGATGCATATGCAGGCTCCAGGTACGGCCGACCTGAAGGAGAAGAATGGAATCTGGGAATATACTACGGATTTCAAGGTTCCTTCGGAGATGTACAACTATACGTTCATCGTTGACGGCACCAATACCATCGATCCTCTCAATGTCTGGGTGAACCGCGATGTCGCATCCCTGACCAGCGTCCTTCTCGTCGGAGGAGGCACTGCTGACAATTATTTCATAAAGGACGTTCCTCACGGTACGGTGTCCAAGGTTTGGTATGACAGCAAGACTGCCGGGTTCGACCGCAGGCTGACCGTCTATACTCCTGCCGGATATGAGACTTCGAAGACCAAGTATCCTGTCCTCTATGTGCTTCACGGAATCGGAGGAGATGAGGATGCCTGGGTGACCCAGGGCCGTGCTGCCCAGATCCTCGACAATCTCATCGCCCAGGGCAAGGCGAAGCCTATGATCGTGGTGTTTACCAACGGAAACATTTCCCAGGAGGCTGCTCCTCTTGAGAATTCCACCGGATACAATGTTCCGACTATGGCTCTTCCCAAGACTATGGAGGGTACGTTCGAGACGGCTTTCCCTGAAATCGTGAATTTCATTGACGGACGCTACCGTACCATCGCGAAGAAGGCTTCCAGGGCTATATGTGGCCTTTCAATGGGTGGATGCCACAGCCTCTACATTTCTTTGAATTATCCTGATATGTTCAATTATGTGGGCCTTTTCTCTGCTGCCATCGGAGTGTCTGATTCGTCGGTTTCTCCTATCTATCAGGATCTTGACAAGAAACTTGAGGTCCTCTTCTCAAAGAAGCCTGCGCTCTATTACATTGCCATCGGAAATACTGATTTCCTCTATCAGGCCAAGACTGATTATCGTGCCCGCCTTGACAAGGCCGGTTATCCTTATGAGTACTGGGAGACGGACGGTGGCCATATCTGGCGCAACTGGAGAAAATATCTCAACGCTTACGTTCAGAAACTATTCTAATAATCAAATTATATGAAAAAAATCCTTCTTTCGTTTGGAGCCACCCTCGCAGCACTGTCTGTGACGGCTCAACCTAAACTCACGGCAGACAATATCGATGAGGTGCTCGCTGCAATGACTCTTCAGGAGAAGGCGACTCT
>JAILCZ010000107.1 GCA_024689985.1 Bacteroidales bacterium
TGAGATTGACCGCAGGCGTCTCGTCTTCAAAGTAAGCGCCTTCGATGAGGCTGGTCTCATCGGCCAGGGAACTCACGAGAGATTCATCATCGATCTCGCGAAGTTCCAGTCAAAGGCCGAATCAAAACTATCATTAACAGATTAACTTCTTTTTAGAGAGCGAGGGTGAGCTTGACTCCACCTGTCACAGGAAGTCCCTTTGCGTAGAACTCTCTTGATACTGACTTGAAGTAGAATACATTGTAGTCAGTATCGGTGAGATTTCTTCCGTAGAAGGTAAGAGCCGCATTGTTGTGACGGAGAGTCACCCTTGCTGAAAGGAGGCCGTAGAGAGGCTGGCTGAGGCTGTTGTCCTCATTCCACCAGATCTTGCCCACCATATCATATCTTCCACCCACATAGAGGCCGTCGAAGAAGCCGTTGAAGTGCCAGTCCTTGCCTGCAGCGAGGCTGATGGTATTCTGTGGAGCGTATGGAAGGTGATTTCCCTTGTAGTTGACATCGTCTGAATACTGGAAGTCACGGAACTTAGCCTCGGTGAATCCCCAGGTAGCGTTGAATTCCCAACCCATAGGGTGACGGTAGTTCGCAGCAGCCTCGAAACCTATAGAGCGAGACTTTGCGGCATTGGACATAAGACGGCCGGTAGCGTTGCCCTCAGGCATAACCGTAACCTGCTGGTTGCTGCACTCGATCCAGAATGCATCTGCATTCACGGTGAGGCCGGCCGCAGGATTGAGGTGAGCACCAACCTCGAAGTTCCAGCTGGTCTCAGGCTTGTACTCAGTGGCGCTGGCATCCTCATACACGTGAGACGTATACTGTGTCATTCCACGTGAGCCCATCATCTGGTTCTTGAGGAGCTCCTGCATAATGTCAGCGAAGATCTGGGTGTTGAATCCGCCTGCCTTGTAACCCTTGGCAACGGAAGCATAGACATTACCCTTGCTGAAATCGTATGTAACGGCAGCCTTAGGCATCACCTGAACGAAAGTCTTTGACCTTGAGCCCACGAAGGCCGTGTCAAGCTCGTGATATCCGGTAGCCCTGCCCATCACTGTCATCTGATAATCGTAATTGACGTTGCTGTCGTAGTTGAGCTTTGTCTTCTCGACATCCAGGCGCACTCCACCGGTCAAAGTGAAATGGCCGATAGTGTAATCTGACTGGTGGAAGATTGCGCCTCCGAATGTCGGAATATCAAAGTTGCTGTAAATCGTAAAGTTATGCATATCAAGTCCAGAATTAGGCATCTGGGCGCTGATAGCCTTGTTGACGTAATAAAGGATAAGGTCGTTGATACCCTCCTGCTTGAAGGTCACAGGAGAATTTGACTTGTGCCACTTGGCAAAACCGAAGGCACCGAACACCCACTGCCACTTGGCCTCCTTGTCAGCACGACGGAGAAGGAGCTCCTCAGTGAACATTCTTGAATGCTGGTTCTGAGCCATCACGAAGTAATCCTTCGTAGAGAAGTCGTTGTCAGTATGCATCCTATCCTTGAGGTACTGGAAAGAAGTCGCAGAAGAGAAGTTCACCTTCTCACCGAGATGCTTCACGGTAATTCCAGCCATCACTGCAGTCCTGTGATAATTGCAGGTATCGTTGGTATTGACGTTGGCCGTAGAATCGTTGTCAGCGAAATACTGCTGATAAGCGAAACCACCCTCGTCCACATAGCTGGCGCTCAGCACGTTGTCAGCGCTCCAGCCGTTGTCGCCGATCCACTGGAAACGGACGCGTCCGAACACGTCATTACCGCTGTCCACAGTCCTTCCGTCATAGTCATTCTTGAAATAGCCGCCATTGTGCTTATAGCCGCCGGTCACGCTAAGGCCCATATTGTCGCCCAGCATTCCGTACCAGCCGGCCTTCGCAGCCACGCTGCCGTTCACTTCATAGTCAACGGATGCGCGCACACCCTGCCAGGCAAGAGGAGAGAGAGTCTGCATAAGCATCACTCCGCCGCCTGAGTTACGGCCGTAAAGAGTTCCCTGAGGGCCGCAGAGCATATCCACAGACCTCATATCGTAGAATTCGAAATCGTAGAGGTTCTTGTCCATCATCGGCAGACCATCGACATACATCGCCATTGAAGGATTGTCGATTCTTGAGCCGAAGCCTCTTACATAAAGGGAAGCCGTCATACTTGAGCCGTATGCTGGCTTATAGAAATTCGGAATCACGGCGGTCACATCCTCGAGACCGTTGATTCCCTGCTTCTCCATCCTGACCATACCCACAGTCGTAACAGCTACTGGCTGGAGTTCAATTGGTCTTGCGTCTTTGAGTGATCCGGTAACGGTAACTGCCTGAAGAGAATCTGTAAGCACCGTAGCAGCGACCACCATTGTCATAACACTACTAATCATTATCTATTTCTTAAAATTTAGTTGGATTAATTTTCGTAGTGCAAAATTACCGTCATCCCCTCTCCCCCGCAACTATCATTTTTTATAGTCTTTGGTAAGCGAGGCGCGGGTCGCCGGAAAGCAGATAAATTATTCCGCAATAGGAGAATCCCAGTTTCAGGATATTGTGCTGCATAATCAGATTGTCCTCGTGGGTATCTATGCGGATGTTTCCGTCCTTCGAGAAGCAGAACTCCATTATGTCTGCAAAGACGTGATGGTCTCCGGGATAGCTGGCGATACGGTGCACCACGTGATAAGGAAGGTCGTCATTCAGCCACTTGCCCTCATATATCTTCGCGTAAGTCGGTTCAGGAGACGGCAGGAAGGCAAAATATCCAATCACTCTCCCCTTCTCCTCCACGACGAAGGCCCCCTCCTTCTCCATATCCGAGAGAATCGCAGCCCTGTCGGGATAGCCGTTCACCCACTGCTTCATATTGCCGGATGAGCGCATTATACCCTTCGCGGCAGCGATGACCTTCATCACGTCATCCATATCGGCCTCAACGGCCCTTCTGACAATTCTATCCTTTTCCATAAGAGCAGCCAGGCCTAAAGCAGGTCCGGACGGAGGCGGGACTTTACATTATAATAAGTCTGGCGGCTGCCGAAGCCGGATTCATCCACAAGTTCGGCCACGGAAGCATCCGGATGTTCCCTGTGGTACTCCTCCGCATAATCCAGACGGAGGGAATTGATATAATTGAAGAAACCGCCGTACTCGGACTTTATGATCTTTGCGACATAGGAACGGTTGTAGCCACACTTCGAGGCCACATCCTGAAGGGTGATATGAGGTTCCAGGAAGGAACGCTCTGTCTCAACGACCTGCTTGATTGCAGCACGGATTTCATCGAAATTGCCATCCGCAACCTCAATCGCCTCCTCCTGAAGGTCATAGCAGGAACATTCGCGCTGCCTGTTAGGATGCAGGGATACGATGACAAGGACGACCAATATAACAGTCAGAAGCAGTTCTACGATACCCAGCACCAATGGATTGTCGAAAATGGCACCGCACCAGATAAGCAAGACGGCCGAAGATCCGATGACGGCAACCCTTTTCGCAAAAGGAACAGGGAAGTCCATAGGATTGGAGAATTCATCCTCACTGCAGTTGATAGCCCAGTGCCTGACCTTCTTCAGCGCAACGACAAAAACCAGGGTCTGGAAAAAACCCAGGGCATAGATCACAGCCTCGGCAATTCTCACGAGGCCGGCGTCCCTGAACTGTTCTCCAGGAATGAGAGCCACAGAGATTGCAAGGCCGAGGATTACCACAAGCAGGGAAAGCGCTACTACGCGGAAAAGGGAGAATTGCTCCCAGTTCATCACCCTTCCGAAATAAGACATCAGGACGAGGGCGATCATAAGAATATTAGACGGAAGAAAATAAGTCTTGACGAGAATCAAGGCATCGACGCTGTCCGGTTCAAACACGAAGGGCAGCAACGAAACCGTCAGAATACACATTGCGGCCATATAGCGCCTTGCCGGATAGTAATACCTGGGCTCCCTGTCATAAGGCTGGCACATATGAAACCATCTGACTGCAGCCAAAATGACGCCGCCCGTAATATAGGCCATCGTCGAAAGAACGCAAAAATATTGTATCTGATCCATCTAATTTCAAGTATTTCCAAATTACAAAAATAGAAAATCCGAAGGAAAACAAAAAGGCCGATTCCACTGGAACCGGCCTAATCGTAATATTGGATAAAAACCTAGAAGTTATTCGAAGGTGCTGTAGTAGCGCTCTGAGTAGCGTTCTCGCCATTGAGACTCCAAACGATACCCTTCTCCACGTGGGACGGTCGTTTTCGGGACAACACCCGCCTTCAAGCTGCCCTTCTCCACGTAGGACGGCCGTTTTCGGGACAACGGAAGCTTGAAACCCACGAAATCCACGTGGAACGCCTAATTTATGGACAACACCCACCCGCAGCCCGCGCCCTCCACGTGGGACGCCCATTTTCGGGACAACGGAAGCTTGAAACCCACGAAATCTACGTGGAACGCCTTATTTATGGACAACACCCGCCTGTAACCCGTGAAGGCCAACCAAAGGCGTCAAAATTTGGAAATCACCCGCCTGCAGCCCGCGAAAGCCAACCAGAGGCTTCAAAATTTGGAAAGCGCACGCCCGCAACCCGCGAAGGCCAACCAGAGGCTTCAAAATTTGGAAATCACGGCCTTGCAACCCGCTCCCGTCCACGTAGGACGGCCGTTTTCGGGACAACACCCGCCTTCAAGCTGCCCTTCTCCACGTGGGACGCCTTATTTATGGACAACACCCGCCTGCGAGCTGACCTTCTCCACGTGGGACGGCTGTTTTCGGGACAAACAAGTTAGAAACAGGCGAGGATGCGAGAAGCGGGTGAAAGTTTAACAAGAACTTAACCATTCTTTAATAAGGCCTTAACATTGAAGATGTTCCTTTGTGAAAACAAAAGGAACAGACAATGAACGCAGGAAAGTATTCTGGAAACAAAATCGTAGATGTAATCATTCAGGCCTATTACTGGACCAGGATCATCCTGCTCGTAGCAATAGTTTTATTTATAGTAATAGGTCTGATAGTAGTGTTGTAATGCAATCACAGAAGGAAATAATACTGAATGAAAAACTGCTGCAGAATGTAGCCGACATAACAAAAAGATATTGCCCGCAGGACAACTTGCCGATGATAATTATGGAAGAACTAATCGCAAGCCGGGAGGTGAAATCAATACAAGATTATGCTAATAATGTGTCCATCACGAGAATAGGTCTGAATGACCACGGGCCAGTACATATGAGGATTGTCTGCAACAATGCACTTAAACTAATGAAAATACTTCACCAAAAAGGAATAACAACCAGTGTGGAAACCGAAAATTGCGGAAACTTCGCAGACAGTCTCGCAGCCGTAATATTGGCGGCTATGCTTCACGATTCAGGAATGGTCATAGGAAGGAAAGACCACGAACTATATTCCGGCATTGTTACCTGCGGACTAATTACAGAAATACTCAAGAAAGCCCTGCCGGAAGAAAAGGACACATTCCGAAGGACAGTCATCCGCTCACTTGCCCTGGAAGGAATCATCGGCCATATGGGCACCCACCCTATCCACTCCGTTGAAGCCGGAGTAATACTGGTATCAGACGGATGTGATATGACAAAAGGGCGTGCGAGAATTCCACTTGAAACCCACAGCAAACCATCTGAAGGAGACATCCACAAATATTCGGCAAACTCAATTGAAAGGATAAAAATCCTATCCGGAACAGAAAAACCCATCCGAATTGATATCAAAATGAAAGAAAGCGTCGGCTTTTTCCAG
>JAILCZ010000052.1 GCA_024689985.1 Bacteroidales bacterium
ACTGTCCTCGGAAGTACCGTAGTCAGGAGCCCAGTTCCAGCCGATTGTGAACTTGTGGTAGCGGAGCATATCCATCACGCCCACCTGCGGGATGGCCACCGCATAGAGGTCAGGGCGCTGAGTCATACAGGCACCGACGAGAAGTCCTCCGTTGGAGCCGCCCACAATAGCTAGCTTCTCGGAAGAAGTATAGCCCTCTGCGATAAGCCATTCAGCCGCTCCGATGAAATCATCGAATACATTCTGCTTCTGCATCTTCGTGCCGGCAAGATGCCAGGCCTCTCCGTACTCCCCGCCTCCGCGAAGGGTAACCTGTGCATAGATTCCTCCGTTCTCCAGGAAAGGAACCCTGTTGGCTGAGAATGACGGTGAAAGGGAGATGTTGAATCCGCCGTATCCATAGAGATATACAGGATTATTGCCGTTGAGTTCGATACCCTTGCGGTAAGTCAGGAACATAGGGATCCTGGTGCCGTCCTTGCTTGCGAAGAACACCTGGACGGTCTCGAAGTCAGAGAGATCGAAATTCGTTTCAGGCTTCGTATAGACCAGACTCTTTCCCGTATTGATGTCGAGATTGTAGATAGTACCCGGAGTGGTGAACGAAGCGTAGCTGTAATAGCACCAAGGCTCTCCCTTGCGGCCGTTGAATGAAGCCGTACCTACGCCTGGAAGCTCGATTTCGCGGACGAAAGATCCATCCATTCCATAAAGGTATGCGTGAGTCGAAGCGTCCTTGCTGTAACAGAGGATCAGCTTGTCATCCACGAAGGTGACATCATCGAGAACGACTCCGGCATCAGGGACGAGGTCTTTCCATACCGTAGGATTCTTCAGGTCTGCCGTCACGACCTTGTTGTTCGGAGCTCCGCAGTTCGTGAAGAGATAGAGTTTGTCTCCGTCATTCTCCATAAACGATGTGCGGTTCTTCATATCGGCAGTCATCTGCACGAGCTGAGGATTCTCCTTCCTGAGATCCACCACATAGAGGTTGTTGCCGATATCCTCTCCGTCCTCATAGATGAATCCGAGGGTTCCCTCGTCATTGACATCCATCGTGTAGAAACGCTTTGGATAGGCCTTGTTCTCGTAAAAAAGCTTGTCCTCGCTCTGAGGAGTACCAATCTTATGATAATATATCTTGTGGCCTTCGTTCACATTGCTGTAGGCGTGAGCCTCATCCGGACGGTCATATGCGCTGTAGTAGAAGCCGTCGCCGCTCCAGGATGCTCCGGTGAACTTGGCCCATTCGATATGGTCTTCCAGCAGCTTGCCGCTCTCCGTATCCATCACATAGATCTCCTCCCAGTCGCTTCCGCTTCTGGAAATCGTATAGGCCATATACTTGCAGTCATTTGAGAAAAAAGTTCCCTTGAGGGCCACCGTACCGTCGTCGCTCAGGGTATTCGGATCGAGGAAGACGCGTGCTTCGGCACCCGGAGCATCCTGCTCATAGAGGACGCTCTGGTTCTGAAGGCCGGAATTGCGGTAGAAATACCACTTTCCGTTGCGCTTCTTGCCAGGCATACCGATCTTCTCATAATCGGCCACTTCCTTGAGTCTTTCCAGAATGGCCGGACGCATCTTGAGTTTTCCGAGATATGCGTTCGTCACCTTGTTCTGGGCCACGACCCAGTCTGCCGTTTCCTGGCTGTTGTCATCCTCAAGCCAACGATATGGGTCAGCCACTTTGACGCCGAAATAATCATCGACTACATCACACTTCCTTGTCTGAGGAAGTTCAGGAGCACATGCACTTGCAATCAGTACTGCCACAATCAATAGAGTTTTTGTTTTCATAGGTGCAATTTACAAATAAAATCAAAGGCTGATACAAGGCTGTCAAAAGAACCTTGAAAGAGGAGCTATATATAGTAATATAATATATGTAAAACTTTTATATCGCACGCGTATTATGTTACTGGTCACGCAGATACAAGGGTTGAAAAAATTTTTTAAAAATTATTCTTAAAAATTTTGAATAATGATTTTTTTCACTAAATTCGCAATAACAAGAAAAACAAAATCGGATTTACACCAACATTTATCATTATTTATGTCTGTCAATTTCAACAAACAGATAAAGCAGATAAAGCAGATTACCGAATAGGTCGTAACGTTACTTCTGACGCGATAGGCCTGTTCAAAAATCGTTTTGGCCCAGGCGTCAGACGGTAGGAGATTCTCTCCTAAGAAATCCGAAAACAATTTCCTAAAATTTACATACAATGAAAAGAACCATCGTTTTTATGATGGTACTACTGAGCCTTGGCATAAGTGCGCTCGCACAGAACCGAAGCCTTTCTGGGACAGTAGTATCTGCCGAAGACGGATCACCCCTTGCAGGCGTATTCGTAATGGTCACAGGAAGTGACAACGGCACCACGACCGGCACTGACGGCCGATTCCTCCTCGAAAGCGTTCCAACCAACGCCCGTACCCTCACCGCATCTATGCTCGGTATGCAGGATGCAACCTCCCCTATTTCCCAGAATATGACGATCAGAATGCACGAAGACACGGAGGTCCTCGACGAAGTGATGGTCGTCGCCTACGGAACCGTGAAAAAATCCAGCTATTCAGGATCGGCATCAATGGTAAGGTCCGACAAACTCGAAGGCCTTCCAGTCACCAGCTTCGAGAATGCGCTTTCAGGCCGGGTTGCCGGCCTTCAGATCACTGCGGCAAGTGGTCAGGCCGGATCAGCTACAAGCATCAGAATCAGAGGCAACGGATCGATGAACGCCAGCAACGAACCGCTCTATGTCATTGACGGAGTCCCTGTTACGAGCGGCAGCGTCGGACAGCTCGGCGACTACATCCTCACCAGCAACAACATTATGAGCAGCCTCAACCCGTCAGACATCGAGTCCATCTCCGTCCTAAAGGACGCTGCGGCATCATCCCTCTATGGAAGCCGCGCAGCCAACGGAGTCATCCTCATCACCACCAAAAGAGGCACATCCGGCCGTCCTGCCGTACACTTCGGAGCATCCGTCGGAGTCACCCCGGCTTGGGCGACCGACAACTACGAGACGGCCAGCATCCAGGAGAACGCCGATATGCTCTACTCCATCTTCTACAGCTACGCAAGGGACGGACAAGGCAAGAGCGAAGCCGCAGCAGCCGAAGCCGCAGCAAACAGAATGAACGGCAAATTCAACAAGCACGGCTATACCTTCACCCCGAACGGAACGGGAATGTATGACGGCGTGACCATCTCCGACTACAACAATTCAGGCAGGACAGGAAACTACTACGACTGGGAAAACGCATATTTCCGCACTGCCATCTACCAGAACTATGACCTGTCACTCAGCGGAGCGACCAACAATGGCAATTATTACACTTCAATTTCATACACCAACGACCAGGGACGAATAAGGATCAATGATTTCGACCGTTTCTCCGGACGACTGAACATCAACCAGAAGGTCGGCAGGCACCTTGAAGTCGGCACCAACGTCAGCCTCTCACGCTCATCAAAGAGCGGATACAACGACAGCCGCAACACCGGAGCCAACCTCTTTATGCAGACAAGAAACCTGCTCTGGGGCTTCTATCACCCTACCAACTATGTGGACGGCAGCGACTGGACAGCCCGTTACGGCAGCTACGCACAGAACAACGTCTATTACCAGAACGAGTGGGAAAACAGCTCAATCAACAACAGAGTTTCCGCAGTGGAAACCCTTACAGCCCACATCATTGACGGACTTGACCTCAAGTCCATCTTCTCCTACGACAACACCGTGGTCCGCGACCACATCTACTATAGCGCAAACCATTTCAACGGCAGTTCCACGAACGGAAGCATCCACGAGATGCGCACGGTCTATGAAAAGATCGTCTCATCTACGACCGCCAACTTCAACAGAACTTTCGGCAACCACAACATCGGCGTGATGGCCGGCTTCGAGGCCGAGCAGAACGACACCGACTTCACCAGGGCATCCGGAGACAACCTCCCGACTTCCACCCTCCACACAGTCACTACTGCCGGCACCCTTTCGGCAAACGGCTACAGCTGGGGCAACTCAATGGTTTCCGTCCTCTCGAAAGCTGACTACAACTACGACGACAGATACTATGCGTCCGCATCCTACAGACGCGACGGCTCGTCAAAGCTCAGCCCGGACACCCGCTGGGGTGACTTCTGGTCAGTGGCAGGATCCTGGAGAATCGGCAGGGAGGCCTTCCTCTCAGACTACACCTGGCTCAACGAGCTCCGACTCAGGGCTTCATACGGAGTCAACGGAACCCTTCCTTCAAGCAATTACGGCTATATGAACCTTATGTCATACAGCAACAAATATGTCGGCGAACCTGGCGGCACCATCTCCAGCATCGCCAACAACGCCCTCTCCTGGGAGACGAGCTACTCCTTCAACGTAGGTCTTGACTTCGCAGTCTTTGACAACAGACTATCAGGTACCGTCGAGTACTTCAACAGAGACTCCAAGAACCTCCTCCAGGATGTTCCGATTTCGACGACCACCGGTTTCTCGTCCACCCTCCAGAACATCGGAAGAATCAACAACAACGGCATCGAGGTGGAGTTTTCCGGCGACATCATCAGGAAGAAAGACCTCACCTGGTCCGCAACCGTCAACGCCGCATTCCTCAGCTCAAGCGTCACCAAACTCTACGGAGGCCAGGAAATCATCTGGTACGACCCGACAGGAGATGATGACAGGGCACAGTACATCTACCGCGAAGGCGAATCCACTCTCGCATTCTACGGCTACGAGTGGGCCGGCGTGAATCCGGAGAACGGAAAAAGCGTCTATTACACCAATGACGGCACCGACGGCGACTTCATCTTCAACGGCAGAGGCGCCACCTACGACTTCGACAACGCTGAGTACACCATCATCGGCAACGCCATCCCTACCGTATCAGGAGGTATTGGCACCGACCTCCGCTGGAGGAACTTCGACCTCGGCCTCAACTTCGCCTACAAGATCGGCGGCAGCATCTACGACGGTGCCGAAAAGGATGTCGCAGACGACGGCTACTACTGGGAGAGAATCAGGAGCAAGAACTACTATGAGAATATGTGGACTCCGGAGCACACCTCAGGCACCCAGCCAGGTCTCTCCGGCCTCGACCTCGAGGATGCGATGCAGTATAGCTCAAGGCACATCTACGACGCTTCCTTCCTCAGGCTCAAGTCAATCTCCCTCGGCTACACCCTTCCAAAGACACTCACAAGAAGCGTCAACATAAGCTCCGCAAGGGTATACTTCACCGGCACCAACCTCCTCACCTTCTCATCATACAAGATGGCTGATCCTGAGGTCAACTCATACGGCACAAGAGGCTGGGAGACTCCAATCGGAAAGACCTACACCTTCGGAATCGACATCAACTTCTAAAAACTAAAACAAAATGAACACAAGATATATATTGACGATTGCACTCTGCAGCCTTATGGCAGTCTCCTGCGACAGCTTCCTCGACAGGGAGCCGACCAGCTCAGCCAACTCCGCCACGGCCATCGCAACCACCGCGGACGCCCAGGTTGCAATCAACGGAATAATGAGGTCAATGACCTCCAGCAGCTACTACGGCCGCAACTTCCTCATCTACGGAGATGCGAAAGGCGGCGATATGACAATCTACAGCCAGGGACGAGGTCTGGACTACTTCTACTCATACAACCAGTCCCCTACCTCAGGATCGGGCTCGGGATTCTGGACTACGGGATACTTCATCATAATGAACCTCAACAACCTCATTGACAACATCCTCCGTCTCCAGGAAGAAGGCGAAACCGGCTTCGACGCCTACCTCGGCCAGGCCTACACCCTCCGCGCCCTCGTATATTTCGACCTCGTACGCCTCTACGGCCTTCCGTACAACTACGACAAGACATCCTACGGCGTACCTGACATCACCGAACTCCTTGAGCCGAGCGCAACACCGTCCAGGGCAACCGTCGAGCAGAACTACACCCAGATCCTCTCCGATCTCGAGGCCGGCGAGACCCTCCTCGAAGGCAGCAAGAGCAGGAACAACGGCTACATCAACTACTACGGCAACCTTGCCCTCCAGGCACGCGTAGCCCTCTATATGGAAAACTGGGACGATGCCCTCGACGCAGCCGAGACCATCATCAACAGCGATGTCTACACCCCATACGAGCCGGACGAGTGGGTAGGATCCTGGGCCAGCAAATACGGCAGCGAGTCCATCTTCGAGCTCGGAATGGACTCAGAGTCAGACCTCGGCACGGCCTCCCTCGCCTTCTACCAGATGGCCTACCAGAGAGCCAAGAACGCAATGGGCTGGTTCCTTGCCAGCGACTACTTCCTCGACAGACTCGGTGAGGACCCGACAGATGTCAGATGGGGCATAATGGGAGCCGACGAGTATGAGCAGAGCAGCGGCACCACCCACCATGGCGCCTGCTACAAATACTCCGGCAGCACCAGCCTCGACGGAGACGGAGGCGACACCTACACCGCCGTCAACATCAAGGTCATCCGCCTCTCCGAGATCTACCTCATCGCAGCAGAGGCCGCCCTCAACACCAGTGACCCAGACGCCGCCGCTACTTACCTCAACGAGATCCGCCGCCGCTCACCAGGCCTCACAGCAGCCACAGCCTCCACGGTCACACTCCAGATGATCCTCGACGAGAGGAGCAAGGAATTCTACGGCGAGGGACTCCGATTCTTCGACCTCATCAGGGCCAACCAGTCCATCACATACAACGATGAGCTCGGCGACATCCCAGTCACCCAGCGCAACAAGACAATCGACCGCACATTCGGCAAGATCGTCCTTCCGATCGACCAGGACGAGATCAACGCCAACCCAGGCATCGCCGACCAGCAGAATGAGGCCTACAACTAGGCCTTTGCCAGAGAAAACTGGCAGCTACTCATTACACTAGTTTTAATCACAAGCACAAGACCGCACAGGCGTGAGCCCCTGCGGTCTTAATTTTGTCCTCCTCCCTGGTCAATCCCCTCCTGGCACAATTCTAAGCCCTCCTGCTGAGATGGACACGAAAAACCCTCCATCGGCGACCAGAAGGCCGTAAATCCAAATGGAGGGTTGTTTCAGGAGCTAAAGCGGCTTGATGCTGATGGCAAGTCCGCCGGACTCTACGACTTTTCTCTTGATGACGGATTTGGAAGTTACCACGAACTTGTCAATCACATAGGCCTGAGGGTTGGTAACGCAGTCCGCATCAGGGGCATCTGCATAGACTGTCGCCTCATACTTGACCTTCTTGTCAAGGAAATCAAGCGGTATTCTGACTTCCCTGTCAGAAAGTCCGGAGATCGATCCGACGAACCAGTCTGATGAGCCCTTTGCCTTACGCGCAATGGTAAGGTAATCTCCCGGTTCAGCCTCGAGATAAATGCTCTTATCCCAATCCACAGCAACATCTTTGATGAACTGGAAGGCATCCGGGAAGCGCCTGTAGTTCTCAATGATGTCAGCTGCCATCTGAAGAGGAGAATAAAGGGTCACATACAGGGCGAGCTGGTTGCAGATCGTGAACTCCGGACGAGATTTGCTGGCAGGATTCGTCTTGCTCAAATCCATCTCGAATATTCCCGGGGTATAGTCCATAGGACCACCTATGAGTCTGGTGAAAGGCAGGATGCAAGTATGGAAATGCTTGATTCCATCCTTTCCGCTGCTATGATATTCAGTTCCGCGGGCAGCCTCGTTGCCGATAAGGTTCGGCCAGGTCCTGCAAAGACCGGTAGGACGCACGGCCTCGTGGGCATTCACCATAATGTGATGCTTTGCAGCCTGCTTCACGGCATAGAGATAATGGTCTACGGCCCACTGGCTGTAATGATGCTGGCCTCTAGGCAGGATGTCTCCCACATATCCGCTCTTGACAGCATTATAGCCATACTTGTTCATCAGGTTATAGGCATCTTCCATATGGCGCTCATAGTTTCTGATGGCGCCGGAAGTCTCGTGATGCATCATAAGACGCACACCCTTCGAATGAGCATATTCATTCAGCCAGGCAATGTCGAAGTCAGGATTCGGAGTGACAAAATCGAACACATCCTCCTTCCAGCATCCAAACCAGTTCTCCCAGCCGACGTTCCAGCCCTCGACGAGGACCTGATCAAAGCCATTCTCGGCAGCGAAGTCTATATACTCCTTCACGTGCTCCGTAGTTGCACCGTGGCGTCCGTGAGGTTTGAGAGCGGAATAGTCCGTTTCACCGATTATAATTGACGGACAATATGAGTATGACCACTCGGACTTTCCGGAAATCATTTCCCACCATACACCGATGTACTTCACCGGCTTGATCCAGGATGTATTATCCAACACACAAGGTTCGTTCAGGTTAAGAGTAATCCTGGATGCAAGTATGTCCGCTCCGCTTTCACCTACGATTATCGTACGCCAAGGAGTAGTTCTCGGCGAGAACATTATCACTTTGTCAGCTCCGGACTCCGGTGTAAGAATGCTGGTAAAAACCTGCCTCTGCGCATCCCACTCGAGGTTGATGCAAGGGTAATTGACCAA
>JAILCZ010000114.1 GCA_024689985.1 Bacteroidales bacterium
AAAACTACTATGTGGACAATGATATGGACAAGGGCGTAAAGGTCACCTGGAGGGCCGCTGCAAATCTTTTCTACAGCAACTGGCTCAACTACTATGTTTACCAGGAGACTCCTTACAACATTGATGATATCAAATAAATCAGGCGCCCGTGACTATCTCACGGACGCCTTTTTCTTTTAAGAAATAGTTTGAAAACACTGTTGGTAATTTTTCGTGTTTATTATATGAATTAACAAAGCAGTTATGTAAATTTGTTATAACAATCGCGTTATATCATTAACCTAAATACAAAACCAAGCTATATTATGAAAAGAGTTAAATTGATAATTGTGAGTATTGCGTTCGTATTTTCTTCATTTGCCGCAATTGCACAATTAAAAGACGATTATGGGTTCAAGAAGAATATTGAAAAAACTGAATTTTCAAATGTACCTAATCTTGTAAGATGGGACCAGGCAAGCACTCTCAAAGAGTACAGATGTGCCCCAGAGTCGTTTGAATTATATAGTGATTTCCAGCGTAAGGAAAATGCCGCGACAGTTTATACGGATTCATATTTTGACGATAAATACAATGTGCCGTATTCAAATATGCTTCTTGTCGGAGTGTTGCATATTGATGGTGAGTATTCGTCAAGACAACTGCTAATCGTAGACAAGTCCGACTATTCAATTAAGAATTCTATGAGCGTGGCATATGAAAGCAGTGTCGGAGCAAGTATGCAATATACTGTGAATGTGATTACGAAGAACGGAAAAGAGAAGCTTGTCGTCACGTTGTATAAGTTTATTCCGAAATCTTCGAAAAGTGTAGATATCGTAGAATTCCGTTTTACGACCAATGCTACAATCAAGGGCAACATCCTGAAAGAAGAGTATGAGGTGACGGATCGTTTCACGCTGATAAGCTCCAACCTCAGTCCAGATATGAGTATTAGTTCGGAGCAACTTGCCAACAAAGCTCAGCTTTGGACAATGTATGATATGGCCGTTATAAAAGGCTAATTGTTATCTGTTATTTTTCCGGGTGGATCAGAAGCATTCTTTGAGAATGCCGACGATATTCTTGGCTTTACCCATCGTGTAGAAGTGTACGGCAGGAGCGCCGTGGGCGATGAGATCCTTGCACTGGGCCTTGCACCATTCAGCTCCGATTTCGTAGATGGCGTTCTTGTCATCACCTGCGGCGTTGATCGCATTGGTAAGTTCTGAAGGGATGTCGAGGGAGAACGACTGAGGAAGAAGCTCGATGTGCTTCTTGGTGGAGATAGGCTTGAGTCCAGGTATGATAGGGACGGTGATACCGGCGGCACGGCATTTGGCCTCGAAATCGTAGAATACCTTGTTGTCGAAGAACATCTGAGTGATGATGTAGTCCGCTCCTGCGTCAACCTTCTTCTTGAGGTTGAGGATGTCGGTGTCAAGATTTGGAGCCTCGGCGTGCTTCTCCGGGTAGGCTGCGACTCCAATGCAGAAGTCTGCTCCGCGCTCCTGCTCGAAGGCTCTGATGCCTTCGACAAGCTCGTTTGCGTGGGCATAGCCGTTCTCATCAGGAGTGAATCTCTTCTCACCGGAAGCAGGGTCTCCGCGGAGGGCGAAGACATTGTGTATGCCGAGGAACTGGAGATTGTAGAGCTCGCTCTCGATGGCCTCCTTGGAGGAACCGCCGCAGATGATGTGAGGGACGGTGAGAATGCCGAAGGCCGATTTGATGGCGGCGCAAACGGTCACTTCGCTGATGCGGTTGCGCACCAGGAACTTCTTGAACTTACCGTCAGGCTGCTCACGGAACTCGTACTCGTCCCTGTGGCAGGTAACATTGATATATTTAGGGTCAAACTCCATAAACGGCCTGACCTGCTCTATGAGTTCATCCTTGGTGATGCCGTTGAGAGGCGGCACTATTTCCAGAGACGGATAAGCCGTCTTGCTGCTTTTGATAATTTCACTGATCTTCATATCTTCTCAAATTTACAACAAGATTCCTAAAAATTGTTCTGCCTGCTTGTCGGACATACCTCTTCTTTCCTTGTAGGTCTCGTACTGCTCCCTTGAAATCTTCCTGACCTCAGGGTAGGCCGCATTCGGATGAATGCAGATGAAACCGCAGATGGAAGCGTCAGGAATCATAGCGAAACTCTCCGTAAAGCTGATTCCCAGCTTGTCGGCGCCATCCAGGTGGGCGAGGATATCCTTCTTGATGGTATGGTCAGGGCAGGATGCGTATCCTGCTGCAGGCTTGCTGACCTTCACTCCTTCCGGCATGTCTTTCTGCAACTGAGAATCCAGCCAGAGGGAAGCGGCTTCCGCGAGGGTGACCCTCACGGCCCTTTCCATCATACTTTCATATTCATTGGTGCAGGCTGCGCACTGGCAGCCAGGCTTGTGGGCGTTTGTGTAACGGACACTAATGGCAAACATACCGAAAGGTCCTCTGATGCCGAAACTTGAATCAGGAACGAAATCAGCGAGAGACCTGAGCCTTCCTTCCTCCTGGCGGAGCATAGGGAAATCAGCCTTCTTGCCGTTTTCGTCATAGACTGAAATGACATTGTCTTTAGTGTCAGCGGCGAAGATGGAATCAGCGAGGGTGATTATGACCTCGTGATTCTTCCTGAACCTATCGAGAACGGCCTGGCCGTCGTCCAATGTCTTTCTGATCTCAGGAGTATGAGGCAGCTGTCCGCCATATTTGAAACCCCAGACAGCGAGGAACATCCTCCAGTCGAAGAACTTCTCCACATCATTGATTTCGATTTCCTTTGCTGGGATAGATTTGACGGTCCAGCTTGAAAGGTAGGACTCCTTATTGTATCCTGTTTTAGGAGTAGCTTCAGATCCTGTTTCAAGGTCAGCCTGTCCTTCTGCTTTCTTCTCGTAGATGGTGCGAATCTTCTGCTGGGCCTCGTGCTCTTCCTTTTCGAACTTCTGCCTGTCCATCATACATCTCTTCGCCATAACGGCAGAAGCCGAGGCGTCAGGAGCGTAGAAGACGTGGTCGTATAGAGGAGCAAGCTTCACGGCCGTATGAAGGGCCGAAGTCGTGGCGCCTCCGATGAAAAGGGGAGTGTCCATACCTCGGCGGGTCATCTCGCGGCAAAGCTCCTCCATCTGATAGAGAGACGGTGTGATTAGGCCGCTGGCGCCGATGATGTCGGCATCCTTCTCGGCAGCAGTGTCGAGAATCCTCTCCTTGTCAACCATCACTCCGAGGTCGATGACATCGAAACCGTTGCAACCGAGGACAATGCCGGTGATGTTCTTGCCTATGTCGTGAACGTCACCCTTGACAGTCGCGTTGATGACGACAGGACGGCGGTTGCCGCCTCCGTCACCTTCGGCTTCGGCATCCATATATGGCTGAAGGATGTCAACGCAGTCCTTCATAATCTTGGCAGACTTGACGACCTGAGGGAGGAACATCTTGCCGGCTCCGAAGAGCTCACCGACTTTCTCCATTCCGGCCATAAGAGGACCTTCGATAACTTTGACTGCCTTGCCGTATTTGGCGAGGGCTTCGGTAACGTCCTCCTTGAGAGTCGAGCCGTTGCCCTTTACAAGGGCATTGGAGAGGCGAGCGTCCACATCTGCCTCTGGTGTTGTCCCAGGTGTTGCTCCTGGTATTGTAGCTGTTGTAGTTGATGAAGCTGATGTGGCTCCCGTTGCTGCTGCCGTTGCGGCCTCGGCAATCTCCTGGGCCTTGGCAATGAGCCTTTCGGTAGCGTCAGGGTCGGTGTTGAAGATGACGTCCTCGACCTTTTTCAGGAGGTCAGGTTCCACATCGTCATAGACCTTGAGCATAGCAGGATTGACGATGCCCATATCGAGACCAGCCTTGATGGCGTGGAAGAGGAAGGCCGAGTGCATAGCCTCGCGGACAGGATTGTTGCCGCGGAAGGCGAAGCTCAGGTTGGAGATACCACCGGAAGTCCTTGCGCCGGGAAGGTTGGATTTGATCCAGCGGACGGCTTCTATGAAGTCAATGGCATATCTTGCGTGCTCCTCGATACCAGTGCCGATGGAAAGGACATTGACATCGAAGATGATGTCGTCCGGATCCATCCCGACGGTCTTGGTCAGGAGGCCGTAGGCCCTGGAGCAGATCTCCACCTTCCTGTCATATGTGGTGGCCTGGCCCTTTTCGTCAAAAGCCATAACGACGACAGCGGCTCCGAGCTCCTTGATAGTCCTGGCCTTCTCCAGGAAGAGTTCCTCGCCCTCCTTGAGGCTGATGGAATTGACGATACACTTGCCCTGGGCGTTCTTAAGACCTGCGATTATGGTATCCCAATGCGAGGAATCAATCATAAGGGCGGCCTTGGCGACGGCAGGATCGTTCATAACGGTACGGACGAATTTCTCCATCTCGGCCTTGCTGTCGAGCATTGCATCGTCCATATTGATGTCTATCACGGATGCTCCGTTCTCAATCTGGTCGGCGGCGATCTGCAGGGCAGTGTCGTAGTTACCGGCGGCGATGAGCTTGGCGAATTTCCTCGAGCCGGCGACATTGGTCCTTTCGCCGATGTTGACGAAATTGCTCAGCGACCTGTCGATCTTCACGGCTTCCAATCCGCTTGCCTTGAGAGGACTGATTCCTGCCCTGGCATCCTCGGTGTCACCGACCTTGTGAGGCTTCAGGCCTCTGACAGCCTCGGCGACGGCCCTGATATGGTCAGGAGTCGTGCCGCAGCAGCCGCCGACGATATTCACGAGGCCCTGCTCTGCCATCTTCCTGACGGAAGCGGCCATCTGCTCGGGAGTCTCGTCGTATTTGCCCATTTCATTAGGCAGACCTGCGTTAGGATGGCAGCTGACTGGAACTTCGCAGAATTCGGAAACATCCTTTATGAGAGGGAGAAGGTCCTCGGCTCCGAGGGAACAGTTTATTCCGAAGGATTCGAGGGAGCCGTTGCTCCTGTAATGTCTTATTGAATTGTAGAAGGCTTCAAGAGTCTGGCCCGTGAGGGTACGTCCGCTCTTGTCGTTAGGTGAGGCCGAAACCATTACCGGAAAACCGGGAGCCACCTTTTCTATGGCATAAAGAGTCGCCTTCGTGTTGAGGGCATCGAATGCCGTTTCAATGAGCAGGACGTCGGCACCGCCGTCCACCAGACCTCTTGCCTGCTCGCAGAAAGCCTCGACCATCTCATCGAAGGAGTAGATTCTGAAAGATGGATTGTTGATGTCGGGGGCGAGGGTGAGAGACTTGGAGGTAGGACCTATGGATCCTGCGACCAGAATTTTCCTGTCGGCCTTGTCGGCCTCGGCGCGGGCGATTTCTGCGCCCCGTCTGGCCATTTCGTATGCAAGGTCCTCGCAGTCGTACTCCTTCTGGGAGATACGGCTTGCGCTGAATGTATTCGTAGTTATGATGTCCGCTCCGGCGTCTATGTACTTCCTGCAGATTTCAGAGAGAATATCCGGGCGGGTGAGGTTGAGGCATTCGTTGTTTCCTTTCAATTCTTTCGTCTTGGATATCAGGTCGGGATTTTCTCCACGGAAATCCTTCTCCCCGAGGTCATACCCCTGGATCATGGTTCCGAGACCGCCGTCAAGTATCCATATTTTATCTGAATTGAAAAACATTAACCAAAAATCTTTATATTTACTAAACTAACCGTTCAAAGACCAAATATAGTTATAATTTACGTTTCTTTCAATCTGAAGAAAATATTGCTGGTGATTTACTGTATTTTGGAATGAACGGGATTAACTATAGTGCATAAAACGATGAAAAAGGTAGTTATTCTTCTCTCTCTTGGCATCTTTGCCTTTTCTCTGCTTGGCTGCAGGCAGGGTAGAAAGGACTTGACGATAGATACGATCAAATGGGAAACCGTGACATATGAGGATATTGTTTCACCTGAAGATACTTCATATGGTACTATGACAATCCGCTATGATGTTGATTTCCCTGTAGGCGGTCTGTCAAAGGATGTGATGAAAACCATCAAGGGAGAAATCATCTCCCTCTGCATCGACGAATCTCTCAGCGACAAGAGTCCGAGGGAGGCTATGAAGATTGCCGCAGACTCTCTCAGAAAGGACTATCTCCTTACTGCCGAGGATTTGCTCGCGACAGGTTTCCTGCACGAGAATATGCTGGCCTGGAATTACGAGGTCAACGCATCCCAGCTTCGCGTAGTCGGCAATGTGCTCTCTTATTTCGCCTATGTGAGCAGCTATTCGGGTGGAGCACACGGCATCTATTACGACCTCTATCTGAATCTTGACGCTACGACCGGTCATCCGATAACTCTCTCCGATGTCTTCATCGATCCTTCAAGCGAGGAACTCAAGGCTTCAATCACCGCGAAGGCAGCCAGGGACGAACGCACCTTCGAAGACCTCAGTCTTACCGGAAATGCAGCCGTAGAGCCTAGCAGCCAGTTCGAACTTACCAATGACGGCATCATCTTCATCTATGAGCCTTACGAAATCGGAAGCTATGCCGCCGGAGTCATAGATCTCAAGTTCTCTTATTACGAGCTTCAGAACCTGCTCAAGCCAGGTTTCCTTGAGAAGTACAAAATTATAGCGGCAGATCCGAATGTCGCTCCGGATGCCGCTACAGCTCCATATGTCGGCAATTCCAGGGATCTCTGATCCTGTTGCCGTCTTGTTTTCTGGTTCTCGGTATTATTTTCTGTCGAGTCTTATGAACTGACCTGCGGCGAAGTCGCGGGCCTGGAGGACGTATCTGCGGTCTCCGCTGGTAGAAAGGGCTCCGATCTGTCCGCCTGCACCTACATCTAAGATAAGACCGGTCTGCATATCATCGAATGATGTGAGCATACTGTAGTCTCCGTTGCTGTCTCCTGCGACAAGGACAGGACCCTTGTTGCCGTGGGACGGTGCGATGTATCGTTTGATGGCTTCGGTCTTGCCTTCCTTGTAGGTCTGGCTGTATTCAGGGTCGAGCTCGAATACATTGGCGAGTCCTTCACCGCTGTCCTTGAGCCTGAGGCCATAGACGTTTTCCTCCGGCAGACCGAATCCGAGTTCAGGATCGCAGGCCAGTGTCTCCACGACTTTTTCCATTGAAGCCGAGCAGACATACACGTCGAAACCGTTTTCCCTGAGGGCCTTGTAAAGGTCTTTCATCTCGGGAGCGATCTTCACTCCGTCGGTGTGGCTGGCTTTCACGAATCCGCTCATTCCTGTCTCAGGAGATTCCAGGAACACAGTCCTGATGCTGTCTCTTGAGAGAAGATACTGGGCAGCGTGTGAGCAGAGATAATGGATCTCGTCGTATGTCATACCGGAGAATGGGACCAGGTTCCAGTGCGCGCTTTCCTCGTACGTGAAAGATGAAGATATGCCCTTGTAGAGGGCTGTCATCTTGGTGCGGAAATCCTGGTATTCAAATGTATTGATTATGCCTCTGAACGTGATTCCGTCCCCTTCATCGAGGGAAGGGGAGATGTAGTTGTCGTAGAGGTATTTGTAGTCGTTCTGTATGTCGGTCAGGAGCATACGGACAGTGAGGGTGTCCTGCCATACGATTTTCTCGTCTGTAGGAATGACTGACGAAAGGGTGGAGTACAGGTCTTCAGGCTTGATCTTGAAGCGTAGGTTTTCGACCTGATAGTAATATATTGAATGTTCGACGTCACCTATGACTGAAGTGTTGTCAAAATCGAAGACTGCATAGGGTTTGGCTTCGGGGTCGTAGGATGGGGAGTTGATACCGTTTTTTTCGATAAGGTCGCAGAGGCGTTCGTAAGTGTTCTGTTCCCAGTTGCCTCTTGGGAGAACGGCCTGTCGGCAAGATGAGAGAAGTATTGCCGTGGTTAGAAGACAAATCTTGAATTTCATCATTTAGTGCTGTTTGTTTCCATAAAGATAGAAAATATTCATAACTTTAGAGAAGAATAAATGATTGAATAGAGTATGTCATCAGAAGAAAAAATTGACACATCTAAAGGTGGCATCAACTATGTCGAATTGTCCGATCTTCAGAACCAGATCAAGGCGAAGATCGGCTATTTGGAACAGTGGGTGCGTGTAGAGATTGAGTCCCATAGGGAGGTGAGAGGACACCATTATTTCAATCTTATCGAAAAGGGAGCCGGAGGGGGAATAGCAGCCCGCGCAAGCGGAACGGTCTGGGCCTCCAATGCCGGCATCATTGACAAGTTCACGAGGGATACCGGAATAGCAATCAAGCCCGGCATCACGATCGTCGTCAGAGTCAGCGTCAGCTATCATCCGCTTTACGGACTGTCGCTGAGCATCTCGGCCATCGATTCCAGCTTCTCCATCGGACAGAGGGAACTGGAAAAGCGTGAGACCGTCAGAAAACTTACCGAAGAGAAACTTCTGGATCTTCAGAAGTCTCTGGTTCTGCCTTATCTTCCCCTCAGGATTGCCGTCGTCTCTTCGGACACGGCAGCCGGCTACGGGGATTTCGTGAATCAGCTTGAGAACAATGAGTACGGGTACAGGTTCGACCTTACCCTCTACAAGGCTCTGATGCAGGGTGACGGAGCTCCCAAGTCAATTTCGGATGCCTTGGGCAGGATTGACTATCCGAGGTTCGACCTGGTCGTCATTCTCAGGGGCGGAGGTGCTGATGCGGATATGTTCTGCTACGACGACTATGGCCTCTGCCGTACCATTGCCCTGTGCCCTAGTCCTGTCGTGACGGCTATCGGACACGAAAGGGACTATCATATCGCAGATATGGTGGCCAATACCTATGTGAAGACTCCGACGGCCCTTGCACAGTTGCTCATCGACTGGGTGGCCAGGGTGGAGCAGGAAATGCTGGACGCCCTTGCGGCTGTCTCCAGGCAGTTGTCACAGAGGCTGTTCTCAATGGATACGGAAGTAACGCGCTGCAAGACGAACGTGCAGTTTGCCCTGAATTCGGCCATCAACGCCCTGGACAGTGCGGTAGCCCTGCACGAGGCCAGGATAAGGGCCGCTGATCCGAGGAATATCCTGAGCCAGGGTTACGTGCTTGCTGTGGATGACAAGGGCAATATATTGAAGAATGTCCGGTCGAAGCAGAAAGGCGAAAATTTCTCCCTGCGTTTCAGTGACGGAATGTGGAAGTGTGAGATTGAGGATGTGAAACTGAACGAAAAAAACAATTGATATGACAAATAAGGAATATATGGAAAACGTTGCCCGTCTCAAAGAGATCGAGGCAGTGGTAAAGAACCCTGAATTCAGTCTGGACAAGATTGACGACCTTATCGAAGAGACCAAGAAACTCGTGAAGGAGTGCTACGAATATACGAGGACCCTGAAGGACAAGGTTGAGTCTCTGAATGAGCTTTCTGCTCAGGAATAATTTTGAAATGTCCGAGGTTTTTCATTAATTCGCGCTCGAATTGAAAAGGATCGCGTATAATGAAAAACTATCGGGTAGACATAATTGTTCCAGTTTATAATGTCGAAACCCTCCTAAAACGTTGTTTAGACAGCCTAATTGATCAGACTTATCCTAACTGGAGGGCTATTTGCGTAGATGATGGAAGTCCTGATGCGTGTGGAACCATTCTGGATGAATATGCTTCAAAAGATTCCAGATTCTTTGTAGTACATAAGCAGAATGAAGGCCTCTCCGTGGCCAGGAATTACGGTGTCAGTATCTCTGATGCCGAGTTCATTATGTTCGTTGATTCGGACGACCTCATCCATCCCCAGACTCTTGAAATCGCCCTTGCCCTTGCGGACAGGGATTCTTCCGACATAGTATCCTGGTACAGGGATTCCTATTACAGGAATCTTCAGCTCAGGTATCTCAATATTCTGAAAAAGGACACGATCGCTCCGCGTCCGTGGAGGATTTCCAAAAGGTATGATATGAATGACATCCTTTCCGGAAAGATCCGCTCCGTAGTTACTGATGACCTGCTTGCGAACAGCGCAGACTGGAGACATCCTAAGATAGATTATTCAGTAAAGCATTGCTTCGTTTGGAGACATCTTTTCAGAAGGGACCTCATAAAGGACGTCAAGTTCATACCAGGCCTCAAATATGAAGACATTCCTTGGTGGGAGTCTGTCCTGCTGAAGAATCCAAAGGGCACCATCACCCATCTTCCCCTCTATTACTATTACAAGAACCGCAGGTCCATATGCAATACGACGAATGACGTCGTCAGGGCCGAGGACATCCTCAAGGGTCTTGTCGCAACTTTCAGTCTTTACAGGAAGAACGGCAATGAGCATCAGATGGAAAGCTGGAGCCATAATTTCAAATGGAGCCATCTTACCGGCCTTTCCAGATCTCTTCTGAAAGTGGATTACAGGGATTCCCAGGTGCCTGTGCTGTTGAACCTTCTCTGGTGGAACGGTGCTTTTGACGACGCCCGTACGCTGAGGGAATTCAAGACCAGAGGCATCGTCAAGTCTTATCTTTCAGCTTCCTTCAAAAGTGAACCGTGGTGGTCTCGCTATGAAATATTTTTCCGAACTTTGGGGAGATTTGTTTACTCCCGGTTTTGAAGGAAAAGGAAAGGATATATCTTGCAATAGACCTCAAGTCGTTCTATGCCTCAGTTGAGTGCGTGGAGCGCGGACTTGACGCGCTTACGACCAATCTGGTCGTGGCGGATCCAACGCGCACGGAAAAGACTATCTGTCTTGCCGTGTCGCCATCTCTCAAATCCTACGGCATACCGGGCAGGGCCAGACTCTTTGAAGTCGTACAGGCCGTAAAGAAAATCAATTCATCCAGAAGAAGTGCGGCTCCGGGCCGCGTGTTCAGGGGTAAATCCTACGACAATCCAACTCTGCTGTCTGATCCGACGCTCGAACTGGATTACATTGTCGCCCCTCCGCAGATGGCCCATTATATGGATGTCAGCGGAAAGGTCTATCAGACTTATCTCAAGTATGTCTCTCCTGAGGATATGCACGTCTATTCGATTGACGAGGTGTTCATCGACGTGACGGATTATCTGAAGACATACGGGTGTACGGCTCACGAACTGGCGATGAGGATGATCAAGGATGTACTAGCGACGACGGGCATAACGGCGACAGCCGGAATCGGCACCAATATGTATCTTGCCAAGGTGGCGATGGACATAGAGGCCAAGCATCAGAAGGCTGATGCGGACGGAGTGAGAATTGCCGAACTGGATGAAATGTCATACAGGGAGAAACTGTGGAATCATACTCCGCTGACTGATTTCTGGAGGGTGGGCCGTGGAATTGCGGCCAGGCTGACTTCAGTCGGCATCAATACTATGGGGGACATCGCCCTGGCTTCCACGAAGCCGGAGTGGGAGGCCTACCTGTATAAGCAGTTCGGAATCAATGCTGAACTTATCATAGACCACGCCTGGGGCTGGGAGCCTTGTACCATTGCGGAAATCAAGAGGTACAGGCCTGAGTCCAACAGTACTGGAAACGGTCAGGTCCTGTCCCGTCCGTATCCGTTTGACCAGGGCAGGGTAGTGACCCTGGAGATGGCCGATTCGCTTTCTCTTGACCTCGTTTCAAAGGGGCTGGTCACAGACCAGGTGGAACTTGCGGTAGGCTATGATTCAACTGCGGGGGGCGGGTATGTCCATTCTTCCGCGAATCTGGCGAACCTGACTTCTTCGACGGAGGCCATCACGTCAGCGATAGGAAGGCTTTTTGACAAGATAGTGGACAGGAAACTGACCATCAGGCGTCTGAACGTCGTCGCGATGAAGGTGGTTCCTGAGAAGTTTGCGGACTCACAGCCGACTCTCGACCTCTTCGGCGACAGACAGACTGACCAGAAGGAAAGAAAGCGTCAGGAGGCGATTCTGGCGATAAAGCGCAAGTTCGGCAAGAACGCCATCCTGAAGGGAAGAGATTTTGAGGATGGAGCCACTACCAGGGAAAGGAATAATCAGATCGGAGGACACAAGGCGTGACGGAGGATAAATACAAGGACATAATAGGTCTGGAGCATCATACTTCGGCCATACATCCGAGGATGTCGATGTTGAGCCGTGCCGCCCAGTTCGCGCCGTTTGCGGCCCTGACTGGATATGAGGCCGTCATTACGGAGACAGCCCGTCTGACGAACCGGAAGGTGGAACTTTCGGCCGATGAGAAGTCGGCCCTGGATGAAAAAATCCGGTCCATTTCAGACCATATTCATTTGCATCCGAAGATAAATGTAACTTACTTTGTATCCGACAAGAAGAAAGCCGGAGGCGAATACTTTTCCTGTTCAGGTGAGCTGAAGGAAATAGACGATGTATATCGCCGTCTGGTTTTTATGGATAAGTTTTATGTGTTCATCGATGATGTCGTAAGCATAGAAGATGTTTCAGGCATCGATGAAGTTGAAGGTTAAAAGGACTGTTTATGGCAATCGAGAAAAGCAGAAAAGAACTGGCAGTTGAGAAAAAAGCAAGCGGAAAGTATAATTGTGCCCAGGCCGTGGCTTGTACATATGCGGACAAGATGGGACTGGATGAAGAGATGGTAAAGAACATTGCCGGTGCGTTCGGTTGCGGAATGGGAAATTCCGAGGGTACCTGCGGTTCTCTTGTCGGAGCCGGAATGGTGCTCGGAATGGTCAACAAGGACAGGGTCAAGTCGATGAAGGATATGCGCGATTTGATGGAGAAGTTCCAGGAAAGGAACGGAGCCACTCGCTGCCGTCTTCTCAAGGGGCTTGATACGAAGGTCCTTCTGCGCGCCTGCAATGACTGCGTCGCTGATTCCTGTGAATTCTTGGAGGAGAAACTCTAATATGAATATATTCGTTTATCGCGACAGGGACATCCTCGTCGATGAAAACGGCAATTTTTTCAGAGGCCTCAGGGCTTCTGATTTTGTAAAGGGGGAAAACGGAGTCGAAGAAGTGTTCGAGGACCCGTCAATTTCTTCCTGCGGAGTCGTAGTCAATGCGTCCTGGACTCTTCCGGACGGGGCCAGATTCTCTCCTCTGCGTTGGTATTTCTTTGAACACGACGCCCAGCAGGTCAGACAGGCCGGAAGAATGCTCGGCCTTGCCAAGTGGAGGCATAATATGCAGTTCTGTCCTTCTTGCGGAACCAGGCTTGAACTAGCCCGGAAGGAAATTGCCCTGGCTTGTCCTGGCTGTGGAAAAATTCATTTCCCAAGGATAGAACCCTGCATCATCACCATTGTCAGAAAGGGAGACGAGATCCTTCTTCTCCGCAATATCAGGGATACTGAAGGCATCTATTCCTGTCTTTCGGGTTTCGTTGAAATCGGCGAGACCGTAGAACAGGCCCTCAGGCGTGAAATCAAGGAGGAAAGCAATCTTGAAGTCGAGAACATCAGATATGTGGGAAGCCAGAGCTGGCCTTTCCCTGACCAGCTTATGCTGGCCTTCTACTGCGACTACAAGAGCGGCGAACTGAAGATTCAGGAATCTGAAATAAAAGACGCCCAATGGTTTCGGAAGGATAACCTTCCGAAACTCTATGGAAAAGGCTCGATAGCCTGGCGTCTTATAAATGAGGATTTTTCCTTCTAGCCAAGGAAGCTGAGGAGAATACCTGCAGCGACGGCAGAACCTATGACGCCGGCAACGTTAGGTGCCATAGCGTTCATAAGAAGGTGGTTCTTCGGATCTGATTCACGTCCTACAACCTCTGATACGCGGGCGCTGTCCGGAACGGCTGATACGCCGGCATTGCCGATGAGAGGGTTGATCTTATGGCCTTCCTTGAGGAAGATGTTCCATATCTTTACGAAGAGTACTCCGCAGGTCGTCGCAATGATGAACGACAGGAGACCAAGGGCGAAAATCTTGAGTGAATTTCCAGTAAGGAATTTGTCGGCCTGTGTTGAGGCTCCGACGGTGAGACCGATGAGTGTCGTGACAACGTCAACGAGCGGTCCTCTTGCCGTTTCTGCAAGGCGTCTTGTGACTCCGCTTTCCTTGAGAAGGTTACCGAAGAAGAGCATACCGAGCAGCGGAAGACCTGAAGGGACGATGAATGCCGTCATAATGAATCCCACGATAGGGAAGATGATCTTCTCTTTCTGGGAAACCTCACGAGGCTTAGGCATCTTGATGAGGCGTTCTTTCTTGCTGGTGAGGGCGAGCATTATCGGACGCTGGATTACCGGGACGAGGGCCATATAGCTGTAGGCTGATACGGCGATTGCTCCCATAAGGTCCGGTGCAAGCTTTGATGAGAGGAAGATGGCGGTAGGACCGTCAGCTCCTCCGATGATTCCGATTGCACCAGCTTCGTTTGGTGCGAAGCCGAGGACAAGGGCGAGGAGGTAGGCTCCGAAGATACCCATCTGTGCCGCTGCTCCGATGAGCATCAGCCTAGGCTGGGAAATCAGGGCCGAGAAGTCTGTCATCGCTCCGATTCCGAGGAAAATCAGCGGAGGATACCAGCCCTGACGCACACCCTGGTAGAGGATGTTGAGGACTGATCCGTCTTCATAGATGCTGACATTGAGTCCAGGGAACATCGGGATGTTTCCGATGATCATACCGAATCCGATCGGTACGAGAAGGAGAGGTTCCCACTCCTTCACGATAGCCATAGTGATGAAGATGATACCGATGGCTATCATAATCAGGTTTGCAAGCTGGCAGTTGGCAAATCCTGTGAACTGCCAGAACTGATTCAAGCTGTCAATTATCTGATGCATGGTCGGATTATCCGATTGTTATGATGGTTGCACCTTCGAGAACTGAATCACCCTTCTTCGCGAGGACTGCAGTGACAGTACCTGCCTTTTCAGCCTGAATTTCGTTCTCCATCTTCATTGCCTCGAGGACTGCTACCTTCTGGCCTGCGGCAACCTTGTCACCGACATTGACTGATACTTCGAGAATTACTCCAGGAAGAGGTGATACCACTGCTGAACCACCTGCTGCCGGAGCTGCTGCCGGAGCCGGTGCTGCCGCAGGAGCTGGAGCCGCAACCGGTGCAGCTGCAGGTGCTGCAGCTACAGGAGCTGCAACTGGAGCCGGAGCTGCTGCAGGTGCGCTCTCTCCGAGCTCGACCTTGTATGAGGCTCCGTTTACTGTGACGTCAGCTACTCCGGCTTCAATGCCGTTTACATTGACGTTGAATTCCTTTCCGTTGATCTTGAAATTATATGTTTTCATAATCGAAAATGTTTTAATCTTTTATTTGCGTGGAGTCTTGCGGAATGTGAGCGCCTTGTTTCTCCACTCGCTTGCAGGATTGTCCTGAATTGTGATGACGAAGCTTTCGCTGTCGTGAACGGTGTCGTTCAGATAAAGTTCAAGGGCCGCTGCGATTGCAGCATAGGATTCGCCGTTGTCTTCCATCTCGAGAGCCATAGCAATTGCGGCTGCAGTTTCTTCATCGACGTTGCCCTTCTTCTTTCTCTTGAATGTTCCCTTGAAGATCTCTCCGGAGATTCCGTAGATGATGTAAAGTATGATGAGAGCGAAGAATACGACAGCGACGGACGTGATGGAAAGGGTGTAACCGTGAGGGTCTTCTCTTTCCATAATCTGTGACTTTGTCTCGGAGCCGTGCTTGCCGTTCATGCTGAACGGGGTAGGTACGGCTTCGTGGATGTCGTCAAAGATCATCTCCTTGTTGTCGTGGGCGAACTTTGCGTTTGAAAGACCGTCCGTGAGGTTTTCTGGAACCTCTATTGAATCGATTATCGTTCTTCCGTCATTGCTGACGAGGTAGATTGTCTTGCCTTTTTCAATCTTGAAGTCAAGATAGAAGGTACCCTGACGGGAATCTCCGCTGGCGTAGAGAACCGTGCTCTGACGCGGGCCGAGCTTTGTCCTGAGGTCTCCCTTCGGTATTGAATTCTTCTTGAGGTTGTCGATGTCGTCAGTGACGAAACAGCCTCCGAAATTCACCGTGCCCTGGGATTTGTTGAATACTTCTATCCATCCGTTCACCTGACCGAAGTCATCCACGAGGGCGACTGAACTGTCAGGAACGGCCACAACTTCAGAAATGATAAGGTCTGAGACGTTCTGCGCACGAAGGGCGGTGCCTGCGAAAAGAATCGCCGCGCCCGTGAGGATTGTCTTCAGATTTCTGTTCATATTCATTTCTATAGTCGTTCTGATTAAAGAGGAAGGTTGTCGTGCTTCTTTGCAGGGATGTCCTGACGCTTGCCGCGAAGCTGCTCGAGGGCACGGATCACGCGGAAGCGGGTGTTGCGAGGCTCGATGACGTCGTCGATGTAACCCTTCTGCGCAGCCTGGTATGGGTTGTTGAAGAGCTCTTCGTACTCAGCCTTCTTCTCGGCTCTGACTTTTTCTTTCTGCTCAGGGTCTTCCACGGCCTTGAGGTCCTTTGAATAGAGGACGTTGACGGCACCGTCCGCTCCCATAACGGCCATCTGTGCTGAAGGCCAGGCGTAGTTGAGGTCTCCGCGGAGCTGCTTGCAGCTCATCACGATGTGGGATCCGCCGTAGCTCTTTCTGAGGGTGACGGTGACCTTAGGTACTGTAGCCTCGCCGTAAGCGTAGAGAAGCTTTGCACCATTGGTGATGATGGCTCCGTATTCCTGCTGGGTTCCGCAGAGGAAGCCAGGCACGTCCACGAGGGTGACGAGAGGAATGTTGAAGCTGTCGCAGAAACGGACGAAACGGGCAGCCTTGCGGGATGCGTTGATGTCAAGGACACCGGCAAGGAACTTAGGCTGGTTTGCCACGATGCCGACGCTGCGGCCGTTCATATGTGCGAAGCCGACGATGATGTTCTTCGCGAAGTCCTTGTGGATTTCGAAGAACTTGCCGTCATCGACTATGCTGCGGATAACCTGGGCCATATCGTATGGCTTGTTGGGATTGTCCGGTACGATTTCGTTGAGAAGGTCGTCAACCCTGTTGAACGGGTCATTCGTAGGAACGAGGGGAGCCTCTTCCATATTGTTCTGCGGAATGTATGAAAGGAGTTCCTTGATGGTGTTGAGACCGTCCTGCTCGTTCTCGGCTGCGAAATGGGCGACACCGCTCTTGGATGCGTGAACGCTTGCTCCGCCGAGCTCTTCCTGGGTGACTACCTCACCTGTGACGCTCTTTACGACTGCAGGTCCGGTGAGGAACATATAAGAGGTGTTCTTGACCATAAGGGTGAAGTCGGTAAGGGCAGGGGAGTAGCAGGCTCCGCCGGCACAAGGTCCGAAGATTCCTGAAATCTGAGGAACCACACCTGAAGAAAGGATGTTCCTTTCGAAGATGTCTCCGTAGCCAGCGAGGGCGTCGATACCTTCCTGGATTCGGGCTCCGCCGGAGTCATTGAGGCCGATGCAAGGCGCGCCGTTCTGGCGGGCCATATCCATTACCTTGCAGATCTTCTCTGACATTGTCTTGGAGAGTGATCCTCCGGATACTGTGAAATCTTGTGCGAAAATATAAACAGGGCGACCTGAGATTGTTCCGTGTCCGGTTACAACTCCGTCGCCATCAAAATGCTGTTTTTCAAGGCCGAAATTCGTGCAGCGGTGCTGGACGAACATATCGAACTCCTCGAAACTTCCTTCATCGAGAAGAAGAGCAATACGCTCGCGTGCGGTGAGCTTGCCTTTTTCGTGCTGCGCGTCGATCCTTTTCTGGCCTCCGCCCATTCTGGCGTTGGCTTTCCTGTCGACGAGCTTCTTGATGTTTTCTTGCTGGATGCTCATAAGTTTTAAATCAGTTTTCTTTTTATCTGCGATGGTTCGCAACGGACAAAGATAAGAATTATTTAATTCTATCATCGGTCTTTTCTCAGGGGTGTGGCGGACGGCTTTAGAATGTGGTAAAAAACAAAGAAGGGAATTGAAAATTCATCAATTCCCTTCTTCTGTATGTGGGTCAATTTGCTTGATTATTCCTCTGAATCTGATGGCTTGAGGGTAGAGTAAACGTTCGTGACGTCCTCGTCATCCTCAAGAAGTCCGGTGAGTTTGTCGAGGGTTGCCCTCTGCTCGTCGTCAACTTCCTTGAGATCCACGTTAGGGATTCTTTCGAAGCCTCCGGAGATGAGCTCGAAGCCCTTGTCCTCGATGAACTTCTGAATCTGTCCGTAAGCTGTGTAGTCACCGTAGATGACAACTGTCTTTGTCTCGTTGTCATCCTGGTCAACTTCTACCTGCTCGAAGAGTTCCTCGACGCCGTAGTCGATCATCTCAAGCTCGAGCTCCTCGAGGTCCATCTCCTCAGTCTCCTTGATTCTGAACACGCACTTGTGGTCGAACATAAAGCTGACTGAACCTGATGTTCCGAGGGTACCGCCGCACTTGGTGAAGTAGCTGCGGACATTTGCCACGGTTCTGGTATTGTTGTCGGTCGCAGCCTCTACGAGGTATGCGATGCCGAAAGGACCATATCCTTCGTAAACGATCTCCTTGAAGTCACCCTGCTTGCTTTCGGTTGCCTTCTTGATGGCTCTCTCGACGTTCTCCTTTGGCATTGACTCGCTGCGGGCCTCAGCCAGGAGGGCACGGAGACGTGGGTTGCCGGTGACATCAGCGCCACCCTGCTTAACCGCAATTGTAATTTCTTTTCCAAGTTTGGTGAAGACACGGGCCATATGACCCCATCTCTTCATCTTTCTTTCTTTTCTGAACTCAAACGCTCTTCCCATAAATTATTCTGCCTTGTTTTCGATACGTGAAATATACTTGTCGATATCGTATCCTTCCATTGTCTGAGGGTACTTCTCCTTGATCATCTTGTAGAACTTGAGGGCTTTCTCGCTGTTTCCGAGCGCCTCGCAAACTTCACCTGCCTTGAGGAGATAAGTTGCCGCATAGATGTTGTCGATGGTATCGGCTGCCTTCTCGAAATATGTAAGGGCTGTCTTGTAGTCTTCGAGACCTACATATGAGTCGCCGATGCAGGCTGCTGCCCTGGCTGCGAGAATCTCATCCTTTCCCTTATATTTCTTAAGGTAAGTGATGGCAGACTCGTAGTTTCCGAGGTTGAACTCGCAGATACCTGCGTAGAATGTTGCTGCCTGGCTAGCCTTTGAACCGTACTCGTCAATAACCTGCTCGAAACCGAGATTGTTTCCGTCACCCTTGAGGGCAACTTCGTAATTCTGAGCCGCAAATGCTGCCTCAGCCGGGTACATCTGTGCTGCTGCCTCGGCCTTCTTAGGCTGGAGATAGAACTTCTGATAGCAGAGAACTGCTGCTGCAATTACGAGAACGACTGCTACTACGGTGTAGATCGTGTTCTTGTTTTCGTTGAGGAATGTCTCTGTCTTTGAGACTGTTTCCTGGATTTTCTCCTGCTGGAGTTCCTCTTTTGTTTCGTTTGCCATATTTAGATTAGTTTATTGTCTAGCCCACAAAAATAGCATAAAAACTTCAATCTTACAATTATTGTTTCCATACAATTATTGATAACTTTGTATTGATTATGCCGTACCTGAAAAAAATATTCATTCAGGATTTCAGGAACATAGAGTTCCAGGACCTGGAGTTCTCTCCGAACATCAACTGCATATCAGGAAACAACGGAGAGGGCAAGACAAACCTTATGGATGCCATATGGTATCTGTCGATGACCAAGAGCGCCTTGTCATCGGCCGACCGTTTCAATGTCAGATACGGAGCCCCTGGATTCACTGTTTCCGGCGCCTATCAGATGCAGAACGGGCTTGAGTCCCGCTTTGCCCTGAAGTTCAGCCCCGGAGGCGAGAAGAAGATGGTAAGGGATGACAAACCTTATGCGAAGATATCCGAGCATATCGGACTCATTCCTATAGTGATGGTTTCCCCGTCTGATACCAGCCTCGTGAGCGAATCCGGAGAGGAAAGGCGCAAGTTCGTCAATTCCGTGCTTTCCCAGATGGACAGGGAATACCTGGCAGCCTGCCAGCAGTACAACCGGCTTCTCCAGCAGAGAAACAGCGTTCTCAGGGCGCCGGAGTCGGACAAGAGCTTGCTCTCGGTCTTCGACCTGAGAATGGAGGCTCCTGCCCGCAAGATCTTCGAGACGAGGGCTCAGTTTGCCGGGAAGCTCTCTCCTGCGGTGGCCCAGCATTATGCCAATCTTTCGGGAGGTGCCGAGAAGGTGAGCATCACATATCGTTCTGACCTGCAGAAAGGAGGTCTTGCCGACCTTCTTGCCGACCATCTTGAAAAGGACAAGATTCTCGGCTATACTGGAGTCGGAGTGCAGAGGGATGATTTCATCTTCACGATGAACGACCATCCTATCCGTCGCGGAGGGTCCCAGGGACAGCAGAAGTCATTCCTTGTTTCCCTGAAGTTCGCCCAGTACGACATTATGAAGGAGAGCTGCGGCTTTGCTCCGATCCTTCTCCTGGATGACGTGTTTGACAAGCTCGATATGACCAGGATTTCCAATCTGTTGTCAATGGTTGCCGGAACCGGAAGCGATTTCGGCCAGATTTTCATTACTGACAGCAACAAGGTCCGTATGCAGGGCATAGTGGATGGCATTACTGACGACAGGGCTTATTTCGAAACAGTCGGAGGCAAGTTCACGAGATTGTAGGGAGAGGGAAAGATGGCAGTTAAGGAACCTACGAGAATTGCAAGGAAGAAGGCCCTTGAGATGAACGAACTTATGAGGATGTTCATCGACGATATGAAACTCGGACCGGCACTGAACACCCAGAGAATTTTCAAGGCCTGGGATGAGGCTTCGGGAGCCGGACAGTTTACTTTGAAGAAGTTTTTCAGGGATGGTACCCTGTATGTGACGACATCTTCTTCGGTTGTGAGGAATCAGCTGTTTTTCCAGTCTGAAGCTCTCGTCGCGAAGATGAACAAGATACTAGAAGAAGACCATTTATTTTTAAAGGACGAGCCGAAGGTCGGCTATGTCAAGAAGCTTATATTGAAATGAAAAGACCAAAGATTGTCGCCGATTCGGCCATTCCTTTTCTTGAAGGCGTGCTCGAACCATATGCCGACGTCGTATATGAAAAGGGATCTGACATCAGCAGGGATGATGTCCTCGATGCGGATGCCCTTATAATAAGGACCAGGACGAAATGCAATGCGGCCTTGCTGGACGGTACTGCGGTGAAGTTCATTGCGACGGCTACCATTGGAACAGACCATATTGACCTCGATTATTGCAGGAAGAATGGAATAGAGGTCCATAATTCCGCCGGATGCAATGCCGGTGGCGTTATGAATTATGTGTTCTCCGCCCTTTATGGAATCTCCGCCAGGAAGTCCATATCCCTTGACAACAAGGTGTTCGGTATCATCGGTGTCGGTCACGTCGGAAAAAGGGTGGAAACTGCGGCCAAGACTCTGGGCTTCCAGGTCCTCAGGTGCGACCCTCCAAGGGCGAAGGCTGAGGGCAAGGCCGGTTTCGTTTCCCAGGAGGAATTGCTGGAAAGGTCTGACATCGTCACTCTTCACGTTCCTCTCAGTGACCAGACCAGGGGAATGGCGGGACAGGCCTTCTTCGGGGCGATGAAGGACGGATCCATCTTCATCAATGCCTCAAGGGGCGAGGTCGTGGACGAGAAGGCGCTAAAGGCGAATTTCCATAAGTTCGATGCCGTGATCATCGATACCTGGAACAATGAGCCTGACATAGACCCTGAACTACTGGATATGGTGGACGTCGCTACGCCTCATATCGCAGGATATTCGTTCCAGGGAAAGCAGAACGGCACGTCGATGGCAGTCAGGGCTTTGGCCCGCTTCTTCGGATTCGGGGACCTTTATGATTATTTCCCTGAGACTCCGGAGGAGATGACCAAGGTCGATATTGATGTCACCGGTATGGCACAGGGAGCGTGCGCAGCCCGTTTCCAGTATAATTATCCTATTTTTTCGGATGATTTTATGCTGAAGACTGAACCGGAGGGATTTGAAAATCTCAGAAACCACTATAACTACAGAAAAGAGTTTGACATTAAATCTATAAGAACCATGATGACACAAAGCGACATTGACCAGATTACCGGCAGAGGTATTACCCTCGAAGATGTGGAATCACAGGTGAAGCGCTTCCGCAAGGGCTTCCCGATGATGAAGATTGTCGCTCCGGCGACTCCTCACAGGGGTATTTCCGTTCTCGGTGAGGCGGAGATCGCCGAGGCTGAAAAATACAACAGGGAGGCCAAGGTTGCAGGAAGATGCAAATTCGTTCCTGCTTCAGGCGCTGCTTCCAGAATGTTCAAGGATATCTTCTCGGATCTCGACAAGGTCTGCTCGGGAACTGATGTCGCCGCTGATTCAGCCCTTGGCCGTCTGGCTGCTTCAATTGAGAAATTCGCCTTCTATTCCGAGGATGTCTTCGGAAAGCCGGAGGATTCGGCAGAATATAGGAAGAAGGCTGGCGAGGCCCTTCTGAAGGAACCAGGTCTGGGTTATGGTTCAAAACCTAAGGGAGTCATCAAGTTCCATAGATATCCTGACGGAGAGGTGCGCACGGCCTTCGCCGAGCATCTTGTCGAGGCCAATGCCTATATGAAGAATCCGGACGGCAGCGCAAAGCTCATCGTCACGATTTCACCTGAGCACCGTGAACTTTTCGAGGCTGCCCTCGCGGAAGTGAAGGAAAAGTATGAGAAGAAGTATGGCGTCAGGTATGACATCAAGTTCACATATCAGGATACGGCAACCGATACGATCGCCGTTGATATGAACAACAATCCTTTCAGGACTGATGACGGCCGCCTCCTTTTCAGGCCGGCAGGCCACGGAGCCCTCATCATCAATCTGAACAATGTGGATGAGGAACTCGTTTCCATCAAGAACATCGACAATGTGTCAAATGAAAAGTATCTTCCGATTACGGCGAGATACAAGAATGTTCTCGCAGGAGAGGCGCTCAAGCTCAGGGACAAGATTTTCGGATATCTCAGGGCACTGGATGCCGAGGCTGACGTGAACTCTGATTCCTGCAAGCTTCTCTGCGACAAGATCGAGGCCTTCCTGGACAAGGAGCTCTGCACCCAGCTTCCTCTGGTGAACAGCAATGCTGCAAGAGTCACCCTGATCAGAGGCAAGCTCGACCGACCTATCCGTGTCTGCGGTATGGTACGCAACCAGGGTGAGCCTGGCGGCGGTCCGTTCATCATCGCCGGAAAGGACGGCACGACTTCGCTTCAGATTCTGGAAGGCGTACAGATCAACAAGGATGACGCTGGAGCTATGGACGCTCTTGCGCACGCTACCCACTTCAATCCTGTTGACCTTGTCTGCTGCATCAAAAATTACAAGGGCGAGAAATTCAATCTTCTCAAGTATATTGATGAGGAGGCCGGCTTTATGAGCTGCAAGAGCTATCAGGGCCGCGAACTCAAGGCACTTGAGCGCCCTGGTCTCTGGAACGGCGCGATGAGCGAGTGGAACACCAAGTTCATCGAGGTTCCTCTTGAGACCTTCAATCCTGTAAAGGTTGTCCTCGACCTGTTGAGGTCAGCCCATCAAAATTAGAAAATGTCTTGGTTAGTTGATCTTTTTTCACAGCCTACCTATCTGCAGGCTGTACTTATACTCTCTATCGTATGCGCCCTCGGCCTGGCCCTGGGCCGCATAAAGATAAAGGGAGTGTCCCTTGGCGTGACCTTCGTATTTTTCGCGGGCATCCTTATGGGAGAATTTGCCGACAGGCACGGAATAGTGGTGGACAGGAGTATGATTTCCCTGGCCCAGAATTTCGGCCTCATACTCTTCGTCTACGCCCTGGGTGTCCAGGTCGGACCTGCCTTCTTCCCTTCACTGCGCAAGGGGGGAGTGAAGCTGAATCTCTATGGTCTTCTGCTTATGGCCCTCACCACGGCGGCGGCCATAGGAATCTATGCCTTCACCCGTGTCGGCCTGTCTGATTCAATGGGACTTCTCTGCGGAGCCGCAACCAACACGCCTATGCTCGGTGCTGCCCAGCAGTCTCTGCTGGACGTGTTCCCGGACAGGATAGATGAAGCCAACGGAATGGCTACGGCCTGCGCCGTCGCCTATCCATTCGGTGTAATCGGCGTGCTTATCTGTATGATCGTCCTTCGCTTTGCCAGCCGCAACGAGCCTCAGGCAGCGAATGATTCGGCCGGCGATTCTTATGTGGCCGAGTTCCACGTGAGCAATCCTGCCGTGTTCAACCTGCCTATCGGACAGCTGCATACCCTGACTCCGAAAAACATCATCATTTCCCGTATCTACAAGAACGGCAAGGTGCAGATTCCTTCGTCGACGACCATCCTGGAAAAGAACGACCATCTTCTCTGCGTCCTGAACAAGGATAGCGTGGATGCCTTCCGCGTCGTCTTCGGCGAGACTGATGCCGTTGACTGGAACCGTCCCGACATTGACTGGAACAAGATTGACAACAGCAATCTTGTTTCAAAGCACGTCCTTGTCACCAAGGAGGCCGTGAATGGAGTCAAACTCGGTTCATTGAAACTGAGGAATCAGTTTGACATCAACGTGACGAGGGTAAACAGGGCCGGAATCACTCTCGTGGCTTATCCTAACCTTCATCTCCAGATCGGTGACCGTCTTACCGTAGTGGGTACGGAGGCTGCGATCAAGAAGGTGGGCGAAATTCTCGGAAACGAGGAGAAGGTGCTCAACACCCCTAACCTTGTCGCCATCTTCCTCGGGATCTTCCTCGGTGTGATCATCGGATCCATTCCTTTCTTCGTTCCGGGAATGAAGCTTCCCGTGAAACTGGGTATTGCCGGAGGACCTATCGTAGTCGGCATTCTCTTCGGAGCCCTCGGACCTAGGTTCAAGCTTTATACCTATACCACCAGAAGCGCCAATCTTATGCTTCGTCAGATGGGTATCGTGGTCTATCTGGCTTGTCTGGGCTTCAGCGCCGGAGCCGGTTTCTTCGAGACTGTACTTTCTATGCAGGGTCTCTCCTGGATTCTTATAAGTCTTTTCATAGCCATTGTTCCAGTGCTCATTACCGGCTGGATAGCTTCAAGGTGGGGCAAGCTGGATTATGCGCAGAATGCAGGTATGCTCTGCGCCGCTATGGCCAATCCTATGGCCCTGACTTATGCCAATGCGAATGCTGACGATGAAAAGGCTTCCGAAGCCTATGCCACCGTCTATCCGCTTTCAATGTTCATCAGGGTAATCAGCGCCCAGATGCTGATGCTTTTCCTTCTATAGCATCTTTCCACTGCAGGGGAGTCATCCCCGAGTGTCTCAGGAAGGCTTTCCTGAAATCGGACCTGTCACGAATCCCGACCATCTGCGCAACGCTGGTGATCGGGATTTCGGGTTTCCTGACCATAATGTCCTTGGCTTCAAGGACTCTCAGATGGCATCTCAGTTCTCGGAATGTCATCCTCCAATATTCTTTGAAATAGTAATTGAGCGTTTCTGCATCAATGTGCAGCCTGAACGAGAGTTCGTGACAGGGAATGCTGTCACGATACCCTTTACTTAGAATCCACTCCTCAATCCGGTTTTTTTCTTCCGGACTAATCTTCCCTTCGTTTCTCATATTCCATAAAATTAGCAAATGGTTCGAAAAAAGACTAATTTTGGGGGCTAAAATCTTTTATAATGGCTTTGAATGTAAATATCGCGGACCTTTTGACTGTCAGGACTCCGTTTTATTATTACGATATGGACCTTCTGGAGAAAACTCTGGATACGGTCAAGTCTCTTTCGGAGAAATATGGTATCAGCGTTCATTATGCTGTCAAGGCCAACAATGAGAAGAAGATTCTCAGGAAGATTGCAAGCTACGGATTCGGAGCCGACTGCGTGAGCGGAAATGAGGTCCTGCTCTGTGCGGAGAACGGTTTCGCCGGAAACAAGATTATGTTTGCCGGAGTCGGCAAGACGGACAAGGAAATATACGATGCCCTCAAGACCGGCATCTACGCGTTCAACGTGGAGTCAGTTCCGGAAATGAAGGTGATTGACAGGATGGCCGGCCATCTCGGGGTGAAGGCGAACATTCAGTTCAGGATCAACCCGAACATCGACGCCCATACACATAAGTATATTACCACGGGTCTGGAGGAGAATAAGTTCGGTATTCCGCATTTCGGATTCGCCGATACCGTCTCCGCCCTCAAGGATTGCAGGAACCTCAATTTCCTCGGAATCCAGTTTCACGTAGGTTCCCAGATTACCGATGTGGAAAATGTCTATGCCCTCGTGTGCCGCAGGATGAACGAAATAGTTGCGGAGTTCGAGGCTATGGGCGTTGAGGTAAGGAGCATAGACCTCGGCGGCGGACTTGGAATCGACTATGGAAATCCTGATGAAGGGGAAGTGGCTGATTTCGCAACCTGGATGCGCGTCATTTCGGAGAATATCAGAAGAAGGGAAGGTCAGGAGATTCACGTTGAACCGGGACGATCTCTGGTTGCTCAGTGCGGCAGCCTTATGACGAAGGTCCTTTACGTGAAGAACGGGGAGAAGAAGAATTTTGCCATCGTGGATGCCGGTATGAATGACCTCATACGTCCGGCTCTTTACCAGGCTTATCACAGGATCGACAATCTGTGCGCCGATGAAGAGGGACGCTCTGCTGCGAAATACGATGTCGTGGGTCCGGTGTGCGAGTCCAGCGATGTGTTCGGCGAGGACCGTGAACTTGGACTGACCGGCAGGGGAGACCTGCTGGCTATCCGCAGCGCCGGTGCTTATGGTGCCGTTATGGCAAGCAGATACAATGCGAAGGAATTCGCCCAGGCCGTTTTCTCTGACGACATTGATTCGGCGGAGAAGGAAGTGGACTGGTTTACAAGATAAAATAATTACAAGATATGTTTGAGAACCTGAGTGAAAGACTTGAGAGGTCGTTCAAGATCCTCAAAGGAGAAGGTAAGATTACTGAAATCAATGTTGCGGAAACCCTCAAGGATGTCCGCAAAGCCCTTCTTGAAGCCGATGTCAGCTATAAGGTGGCAAAGGAATTCTGCGACAACGTGAAGGCTGAGGCGATGGGACACAATGTCCTTACTGCCGTGAAGCCTCAGCAGATGATGGTCAAGATTGTCCACGACAAACTTGCCGAATTTATGGGAAGCGAATTCTCCGACATCAATGTGAAGGGAAATCCTGGAGTTGTCCTCGTGGCCGGTCTCAATGGTTCCGGTAAGACTACATTCTGCGGAAAGCTCGCCCTGAACATCAAGTCGAAGAAGGGAATGAAGGTCCTTCTCGCTGCCTGCGATACCTTCCGTCCTGCAGCCATCGACCAGTTGAAAGTGCTTGGAGAGCAGATTGAGGTCCCTGTTTATACTGAGGAAGGAGAGAAGAATCCTGTCAAGATAGCAAAGGCTGCCATCGCCAAGGCCAAGGCCGAGGGCTATTCAGTCGTCGTGGTCGATACGGCCGGACGTCTTGCCGTCGACCAGGAACTGATGGACGAGATTTCCGAGCTCCATCAGGCTGTCCAGCCTACTGAGACTCTCTTCGTAGTCGATGCGATGACTGGTCAGGATGCAGTTGAGACCGCAAAGGCCTTCAATGACAGGCTTGACTTCGACGGAGTCGTCCTTACCAAGATGGATGGTGACACAAGAGGTGGTGCGGCTCTTTCAATAAAGGCGATCACCGGCAAGCCTATCAAGTTCATCTCTACCGGTGAGAAGATGGAGGCCCTTGATGTCTTCCACCCTGGACGAATCGCAGACCGTATCCTCGGTATGGGTGATGTCGTTTCCCTCGTTGAAAAGGCTCAGGAGCAGTTTGATGAGAAGCAGGCCCGCGAACTCAAGAAGAAACTCGCCAAGGACCAGTTCGGTCTTATGGATTTCTATAACCAGATTCAGCAGATCAAGAAGATGGGTAACATCAAGGATCTTGCAGGAATGCTTCCTGGAATGGGCAAGGCCCTCAAGGATGTTGATATCGACAACAGTGCCTTCAAGGGTATCGAGGCAATCATTATGAGTATGACTCCGGATGAGCGCGATCATCCTGAAATCATCAACGGAAGCCGCCGCAAGAGAATTGCTGACGGATCCGGCACATCAATCCAGGAGGTCAACAAACTGCTGAAGCAATTTGAAGGAACCAGGAAGATGATGAAGATGACTATGAATCCTGCGCTTATGGCTAAGCTCAGCCGCGGAATGAGATAGGTCTGTGCAGACTTGAATGATAAGCCTTGACGTTTTCGTCGAGGCTTTTTTTGTCTTCTTTGTCGAGGGCGAAGTCGCAGAATCTTTCCCAGATGTATTCCACGGCCTGGGCGGAAGGATGTACCATATCTTCAGCATAGAAGCGGTAGTCCCTCAGTTCGTCATTCATTATTTCGAAGGCTGGGAAGTAGGCGCAGTTCTGCGGATGAAGCTGCACCATTTCGTCCGCCGCGAGTCTTAGGACGGCCTTGCTCACGCAGTTGCCGTCTGCTCCGTCCTTGAGATGCCTTATTGGGCTGACCGTGAAGATGAATTTCTTGTCAGGATTGTTCCTCACTATTTTATCCAGGGCTTCGACCGTCTCCTTCAGGCCAAGACGCTTTCTGGTGAATTCTGCGGCCACTCTTTTCAGGCAGTTGGATACGACTCCTTCATACGGGGCTTCCTCCGTGGCATTGTGGTGGAAGGTCCAGGCTGTTCCCAGAGTTATGATGATTGTGCCGGCTTCTTTCCAGAAGGCTGACGCAGCCCTGAGACTGCTGTTCGCCTTGGCCAGGAATTCTTCCCCGGTCTCTGCCGCGAATGAGGTATGATGGCTGAAGGAGCAGATCTTTCCTGCTCCGGCTCCCATAGGGACGCAGTCGCTTTCCTTGAATTCTTCTCCGCTCTCCAGTCTTTCTGCCGATTTCAGGATCGAAACCGGATTGTATAGGGTCCCGAAAGGATTCACGCATACGTCAAAACCATAGTTGCGCATTTTTTCGCCGATGTTGTCGGCAAAGCAGCTGCCGAGAAGAAGTATTTTTCCGGCATATGAAAATTTGAAGTCGTTTTCCGGGATAGTAACCGGTGTCTGGAGCCTGATCATAGCCCAAAGATACGAATACTTGCATAATTTTGAATCAGGTAGTATATTTGCCCCCGAAATAAAAGGGGTGCCCGGTTAGTAGTGCGGGCTGAGATTATACCCACAGAACCGAAACGGGTAATGCCGAAACGGGAGCATAATCAAACAGACCCCTTTTCAAAACTGCAAAAGTTTATGAAAAGGTTTTTTCTTTTATCAGCCCTGCTGATGCCAGGCATCGCAGCGGTAGCGCAGACTTCTTCGTCTGCGGCAAAGAGTCAGGACGGTGATTCTTTGTTCTATGAACTCCAGGGAATTGAAGTGGTTGCGACCCGCGTCGGAAAGGACGTCCCGGTGGCTCACGCCGACCTTTCCGCAGCACAGATCGCCCGCAGTAATTATGCCTGCGACATTCCTTCAATCCTTGCGCTCACACCTTCAGTAGTGTCCACGACGGAGACTGGTATCGGTATCGGCGGTACGTCCCTTCGTCTTCGCGGCACTGATGCAACCAGGCTTAACGTGACCATCAACGGTGTCGGAATGAACGATCCGGATTCACACAGTATGTACTGGTACGACACACCTGATCTCGCGTCTTCAGTCGGAACTATGCAGATCCAGCGCGGAGCAGGTACTTCAACCAACGGTTCCGGAGCTTTCGGAGGAGCCATCAGCATGACTACATCAGCTCTTTCTACGAAGGCCGGCGGAGACGCTTCCTTCTCTTATGGTTCCTACAACACGAACAAGCAGGCCGTCCATTATTCAACGGGTATGCTCAAGGACCATTACATCGTTGACCTGAGACTTACCCACATCGGAAGTGACGGCTACATCGACCGTGGCGCGACCGATATGAAGTCTTATATGCTTCAGGGAGCTTATTACAATGGCGGAAGCGTCCTCAAGTTCGTCAGCTTCGGCGGCAAGACCAAGACTTATCTGACCTACAACGGCGTCACTCTCTCCGATATCGAGAAGTATGGCCGCCGTTATCACGATTCCGGCCAGTATGAGACTTCCGACGGCCCGTTCGTCCTCTCAAACGGAACCCACGTCAATTATTATGACGACCAGACTGACAACTATCTTCAGATCAACAATCAGCTCATCTTCAACCACACTTTCTCAAACAGGTGGTCTGCAAACGTTACCGGATTCTATACCTATGGAAACGGCTATTACAAGCAGTAT
>JAILCZ010000027.1 GCA_024689985.1 Bacteroidales bacterium
AGTGATCGACAAGGGAGAGAACAAGGTCATCCAGAATATCATCAAGCTCGAAGACATCAAGGCCTACGACGTGATGACACCGAGGACGGTGGCCGCCACGGCGAAGGACAGTATGACGATGAAGGAGTTCTACAAGAACGAGCAGCTCTCGCATTACTCAAGGATTCCTGTCTATTCGGGGAATCCTGAAAACATCACCGGATATGTGATGAGATATGACGTGCTCGAGAACCTTGCTGACGACAACTTCAATTCTCCTATCAGCTCGCTCAAGAGGGATATCCAGATGTTCAACGAGGAAATGTCGGTGAGCGACATCTGGGAATCGCTGCTCAAGACGAAGAGCCAGATCGGCGTCATCATTGACGAGTATGGCTCGTTCCAGGGAATCATCACCCTCGAAGATATCATCGAGACCATTATGGGTATGGAGATTGTCGATGAGAACGACTCCGTGGCCGACCTCCAGCAGTATGCCCGTGAAAGGTGGGAAAAGCGTCAGCGCAAATACAAGACTATCCATCTCCCGGAAGTTGAAGATTGAGTGTAGATGAGAGTGGAAGGCTGTAGATGAATGTGGGGGGATGTCGATGGATGATGGGAAAATGACGTTTTGGTGCCAAAATATTGCAATTCGGAAAATGATGGGAGAAATAATTATTTTCTCCCTTTTTTATTGAGTATTTTTGAGAGATTTAAATTACACACCATAATGGGGAACAAGGAAAATTTCAGGAAAATATTTGAAAGTCAGTATACTTGGATAGAAGGATTTATGCGCAATGTGCGCAGGTATTCTTCCAGGAATGCGATGATCTGTCCGGACAAGGACAGGACTTGGAGCTATGCCGGACTCAATGCCGATGTTAACAGGCTCTGCCACGCCCTTCTGAAGGACGGAGTCGGCAGGGAAGACGTGGTGATGTTCCAGCTTCTGAACTGCCCGGAATTCGTGTTCGCCTATATCGCCTGCCATAAGATCCACGCAGTCGGATGTCCGGCAAGCTTCAGATTGTCGGCAGGAGAGCTGGCCCAGGCCATTGACGATTCGAAGCCTGTGGTGCTCGTATTTGACTCGGTAAGGGAAACTGCCGTTCTCGAAGCCCTTTCCCTCAGCTCGTGGTCTCCGAAGAGGCTGGTCGTGACTGACGGCAGTTCGCACGGGAACATTATGTCCTATGAAGACTATGTGAAGGATGAGGCGGAGACTGAGCCTGAGAATCTTGGAGAATACAGCATCTATGACGAGACTGTGAGACTCTATACTTCCGGAACTACCGGAAAGCAGAAGGGCGTGCCTCTTACAAGCATAAACGAGGTGCTTTCTGCCCACGACGTGATGATTCATTTCCCGATGAACTACAAGGATGTATCAATCAATACGACGCCTTGGTTCCATAGGGGAGGACTACACTGTGCCGGCCCTTGCCCGACATTCTATGCCGGAGCGTCCCTCGTTATAATGAGCAAGTTCAAGGCTGATGCCACTCTACAATATGTCCAGAAGTACGGAATAACCTTCGTGATCGGAGTGCCGACCGTACTTGAGGCCCTGGCTGACGAACAGGAGAAGAAGGGATATGACCTGAAGACCCTGAAGGGCATCGTGACTATGGGCAGCCCTCTTGAAAGGTCAGCCTGCATAAGATACCAGAGCGTCCTCACTCCGAACATCTATAACGGATATGGAACGACGGAGAGTTTCTGGAACACTTTCCTCAGGCCGTTCGACCTTCCGGACAACGCCGGAACTGCCGGAGCGTCCTGCGTGGATGACGATGTCAGGGTGGTCAAGGTATTTGAAGACCGACGCGCGGAGCCGGATGAACTGGCCGCAATGGACGGAAGTGAAATCGGAGAGGTAATCATCAAGTCGCCGGCAAAGTCGCCTTATGCATATCACGACAATCCTGAAGAGACGGAAAGAAAGTATCATCAGGGATTTCTTTATACCAATGACCTCGGAACCTGGGACAAGAACCAGTTCGTAACGATCGTGGGCCGTAAGGATGATATGATCATTTCTTCAGGTGAGAATATCTATCCGGTTCAGATTGAGGAAGTTCTGAATTGCCATCCTAAGGTGAGGGACTGTATGGTGACTGCAGCCCCGGACAAGATCAGGGGACAGATCGTGACGGCTTATGTCGTAAGGAGTGACGCAAGCCTCACGGCCGATGAACTCGACCAGTTCTGCAAGGACAGCCCGGACATCGCCAATTTCAAGCGACCGAGATATTATCGTTTCGTGGAGGAACTTCCGGTCAATGCGACTGGCAAGAAACTTCATTACAAGATGAAGATGATTGCTGAGAATGACCTCAAGAACGGCCTTCTGCAAATTGTCTGATTTTGGTTATTTTTGCTTGGTTTGATTAAATTTGCCGCGTGGAAAATGAACTGGAAATAGCGCGCAGGCGCATTGAACAGCTTGAGGCACAGAACAATGAGCTGAAACAGCAGGTGCTCCGTCAGAGTGTTGTCGGAGGCGGTTTCTATGCCGATCATTTTCTCGTCAAATCTTCCTTCGGGGACAAGAGGATTCCGGTGGAAAACATCAGGTATGTGTTCTCTGAGGGTAAGACGACAAACATCCGTATGACGGACGGGGCATCCTATGTCCTGGATATGTCGCTTGAAGCTCTGGAACTCAAGCTGAATCCGTCTATGTTCTGCAGGGTGAGCAGGAAATTCATAGTGCCGAAGTTCGAGGTGTCAAGCCTGGAGAACGACATCAACGGCAAGGGCCGTCTGATCCTGAAAGGGGAGAATCCTCCGGAAATCATAGTGAGCCGCAGCCGTAAGGTCGAGGTGAGGAGATGGCTGGATGGAGAGAATCTGGATGACCAGGCAATCATCATAATTAATCCCCAGGACTGAACTAAAATTGGTGATAACCGTTGTAAGTCATATATGGAGCGTTGAGCCAGGTAATCTGGACGGCGCTCTTTTCTTTTATCTTGCCGATTGGAGTGAGGCCGGATTTCCTGAGGTCGGCTGATGGGTCGGCCGTAACGAGAAGCTCGTAATCTTCTCCTCCTTCAAGGGCGAGACGGAGCACATCCCAGCCGTGGGTGGCTGCTGCCTGCCTGATTTCGTCGGAAAGAGGGAGGGCTTTGACATCGATATCTGCGGAAACGCCTGATGCCTCCAGGATGTGCGGAAGGTCGGATGCGACTCCGTCGGATATGTCCATCATAGCGTGGACTCCGTCAGTCATCGCAAGTTTGAGTCCGAGGTTGATCCTGGGCTGCGGGTGGTAGTGCCTGTCTATGAGAAACTCCTCTACGGGACCCCTATGGATGCCTTCAAGTATTACTTTAAGTCCGGCGGCAGAATCACCGAGTGTTCCGGATACATAGACTATGTCTCCAGGCTTGGCTGTACTGCGGAGTCTGGCCTTGCCTGCCGGTGCCTGGCCGAGGATGGTGACATTGATGCACATCGATCCGTTCGAGGCGACCGTGTCTCCTCCGAGTAGGGGAATGCCGAATTGTGAGGAAATGTCCTTGTAGCCTTCGATGAAAGATTCGAGAAAACTGTCGTCGGTATTCTTCGGAACGGCGAATGAAAGGAAGGTTGCGACTGGTTTGCCGCCCATTCCGGCAATGTCGCTGATGTTCACGGCTGCACTCTTCCATCCCAGGTCGTATGGCTTGACGTCGCTGAGCAGGAAATGGCTGCCTTCAATCAGCATATCTGTGGAAACCAGGGTGTCCATCCCGCTTTTCTGCGGGATGACCGCGCAGTCGTCACCGATTCCGAGGGTCCCTTTCGGGGCAGGAAAACGTCTGCGTATGGTATCTATGAATTCGAATTCGCCTTTTTTCATCGTGTACAAATATACTAATTAGATTGTAGTATGCATTGTAGTATGCTAAGTTGATTAAAGGCCCGCATCACTGCGAGCCTTTATCGGTTAGTTAGTAGTGTATTTTACCTTATATGAAGGTTAATTATTAATGGTTAGAATGTTCAGCAATGTTGCTTCGATGTCCAATTGACATCGTTCAACACGACAAAAATACTTAATCGTTTTAAATAAACAAATATTTTTTTAAGATTTTTGTCTTATTAAATATTTTTAAAAATATGCTATTTTACTTGTCCGTGGATTTCAGAAGTGAAGGCCTGAGGGCCTTGGTCCTTTCCACGGCCTGTTCGTCCTGCCATTTCTGGATGAGCTTCGGGTTGCCGCTGAGCAGCACGTCCGGAACTTTCCATCCGTTGAATTCGGCCGGACGGGTATAGACAGGAGGGGAGAGAAGATTGTCCTGGAAGCTGTCGCTGAGTGCTGAGGTCTCGTCGGTCAGGGCTCCCGGGATGAGTCTGACGATGGAATCGGCCAGAAGGGCAGCCGGAATTTCGCCGCCGCTGACAACGTAGTCTCCGACGGAAATCTCCCTTGTTATGAGATGCTCGCGGATCCTGTGG
>JAILCZ010000041.1 GCA_024689985.1 Bacteroidales bacterium
TCCTGTATTCATATCTGCAAAAGTAATATTAAATTTGTCGAATCTAAGATACGGAACAATGTCATATACCATAAAATTAACGGATGCGGTGGCCAGGGAGGAGTCCATTTCCCTCAGGGAGCCGGTCAATCTTACCATAGGTTCGGATGAGAATGTCGCCATCGTTGGCAGGAACGGCTCTGGAAAGAGTTTGCTCGTGGATATGATGACGGGCAAGTCGATGGCCTTCGGCGACCACTTGGAGCACGGCAGCATCAGGTATATCACATTCCGCGATACCTACGGAGCGGCTGACAAGGGCTATTACATCCAGCAGAGGTGGAACACCACTGAGTATGACGATGTTAGGCCGGTGTCCGCGGGCCTCGGCAACTGGCAGGACAATCCGTTTCAGAAGCGTCTGGTCGAGCTTTTCGGCCTGGACGAGCTGATGGACAAGCCTCTTATCCTGCTTTCCAGCGGAGAGCTCCGAAAGTATCAGATTACAAAGATGCTTCTGCAGAAGCCGCGTACCCTGATTGTGGACAATCCCTATATCGGCCTGGATGCCGGAACGAGGGACCAGCTCACGCGCTTCTTCACTGAGTTTTGCCAGGAGGGCGAGGTCCAGATTATCATCGTTATGTCGGTGATGGACGAAATCCCTGAGTTCGTGAGCCACGTCGTCCTCGTGGAGGACAGGCGCGTCGTCGGCAAGTTTACGAGGGAGGAGTATCTTTCCAATCTCGACATCCGCATTCCTGAAGGGGAGTGGGATGAACTTGACAGGAAGATTCTGGGCCTTAAGCATACTGGTGTCAACTATACCGGCGAGCACGTGATCGATATGAAGGATGTTACGATCCGCTATGGAGAGAGGACGATTCTGAAGGATGTGAACTGGTCGGTGCGCCGTGGACAGCGCTGGCATCTTGCCGGAGAGAATGGTGCCGGTAAGTCAACGCTTCTGTCTCTTGTATGTGCCGACAATCCTCAGGCCTATGCCTGCGACATCGTTCTATTCGACAAGCAGAGGGGCTCCGGAGAGACGATCTGGGACATAAAGAAGCATATCGGCTATGTGAGCCCGGAGATGCACAGGGCCTATATCAAGAATGTGGACTGCGTGGATATCGTGTCCACTGGCCTGCACGACAGGGTGGGCCTTTTCCTGAAGCATAAGGAGGAGGACCTGGAGCTGATCCGCTTCTGGATGGAGGTCTTCGGCGTCGCCCAGTTTATGTATAAATCCTTCCTTTCTCTTTCCAGCGGGGAACAGAGGCTCGTGCTTCTTGCCAGGGCTTTCGTGAAGGATCCTGAGCTTATCATCCTGGATGAGCCTCTGCACGGTCTTGATACTTATAACAAGTTGAAAGTGAAGCATATCATCGAGACTTTCTGCCGTCGTGAGGACAAGACCCTTGTGATGGTTACCCACTATGATTCGGAACTTCCTCCGATTATGACGGATAAGCTTTTCCTCAAGCGCAACAAGTAGCTTTTTGTACCCCGGCCTGCCTTCGTTAGGTTTTTTCTGGGGCATTGGCTATATTTGTCTTGTTATTAAAACGATTAAATCGGATAATATTCTATTATTATATAGGTAATTTATGGATACTCACGTTGTTATTATGGCAGGTGGAATCGGCAGCAGGCTCTGGCCTGTGAGCACCCCTGAGACTCCTAAGCAGTTCATCGACCTTCTTGGTGTGGGCCGCACGATGATTCAGATGACGGTTGACCGCTTCCTGCCTGTGTGCAAGCCGGATCATTTCTGGGTCGTGACTTCTGCCAAATATGTTGCGACCGTAAGGCAGCAGCTTCCTGAGATTCCTGAGGAGCAGATTCTCGCTGAACCTGAGGCCAGGAATACGGCTCCTTGCATTGCCTATGCGACGTGGAAGATTGCCAAGAAGTTCCCTGACGCCAATATCGTGGTGACTCCGGCCGATGCCCTCGTGCTCAAGACGGAGCTTTTCGCTGACGTGATCGGCAAGGCTCTTGCCTTTACTCAGGAGAACAAGGCTATCGTGACCGTGGGTATATCGCCTAGCCGTCCTGCTACGGGATATGGTTATATCTGCGCCCTTTCCGGTGCGGAAGGGGAGGTGAGAAAGGTCTCTTCTTTTACCGAGAAGCCTAATCTCGAGACTGCGAAGGATTATCTTGCCCAGGGTAATTATTTCTGGAATGCCGGCATCTTCGTTTGGAGGGCCAGCGTCATTATGGAGCAGATCAGGCTTTATGCTCCTGCCATTGCCTGGGTGATGGACAGGATTGAGCCTTCTCTCTATACTCCTGAGGAGAATGTGACTCTTTTCAATCTTTTCCCGACCTGCGAGAAGATCAGTATCGACTATGCCGTGATGGAGAGGACAAAGGATGCCTATGTGATCAGTGCTGACCTTGGATGGAGCGACCTGGGCAGCTGGGGCTCTCTCAAGGATAATATCAAGGCTGAGGGCTCGAATTCAGTCGTGGGTGATGATGTGCGCCTGTTCAATTGCCAGGGGTGCATCGTTGAGGCCGCTGATGCTGAGACCGTAGTGCTTGAGGGTCTGAAGGATTATGCCGTCGCTGTCTCCAAGACTGCGGACGGAGGCGTGAAGGTTTTGGTGTGCAGACTCAGTGAGGAACAGCGCATTAAGGATTTCAGCGCTCCTAAAAGCTAGTTTTTTTGAAAAAAGTTTGGATTTCAAATTATAAAACTCTAAATTTGCAGTCCCAATTCGGAGATATACCGAACAGTGGTTGGAAAGATTCGTTAGCTCAGTTGGTAGAGCACAACACTTTTAATGTTGGGGTCTCGGGTTCGAGCCCCGAACGGATCACAAAAATTTAATGCTTTGTTAGCTCAGTTGGTAGAGCAACTGACTCTTAATCAGTGGGTCTAGGGTTCGAGTCCCTAACAGAGCACCAAATAATACTGATTTTAATGCTTTGTTAGCTCAGTTGGTAGAGCAACTGACTCTTAATCAGTGGGTCTAGGGTTCGAGTCCCTAACAGAGCACCAAGAGACTTCGGGATTTTCCCGGAGTCTTTTTGGTTACATGTCCTCCTGCTCCCTTGAAGTTATATTTTTTCGTCAATCGGCTGTTTTTATTGGTATTTTGTTTGCAAATTATTAAAATTTTTTGCAAATATGTTTTTGACGAATTATCTTTGCGGCAGGAAATTAATGGTATATAAACGAAAAGATTAAGTTTTAGACACTATGAGAAAAATCATTTATGCTTTCGCTCTCATTCTTGGAGCAGTTGCATGTACTGATCAGAATACAACCGCTGATCAGATTGATTTTACAGATTTGACTACTGTCAGCGTGGGTACTACTGGTGACCTTAACCCGGCAGTCGCTACCAAGGCCGCTACGACAGAAGAGGCTCAGGCTTGGTTCTTCATCCGTATCGACGGTAGAATTCCTGAGGCTGTAGGTGTTTACAACACTGCAGATTACTTCCCACAGACATCAGCAAAGAAGTCAGTTTTCAAGTATAACTACGGTACTCTCAACACCAATTCTGAGGACTATCGCTATATCAGCGGAGTTTCAAACGGTGTGAACAAGTACATCTACGATACTTACGGAATCGGAACTGAGACTGTCATTCTCGACCAGCCATCTTTCAAGGATTTGTTCGAGTCTAACGAGAAGACGATGTCTTTCGATACTACCGACCTCAAGATTCTCTGGTATATCGTCAAGTTCCAGACTGCCGACAACCGTTGGCACGTTGACGGAGTGCTTACTTCCAAGTCAACCAAGAGCATCCTCGAGATCCCTGGAATGGAAGACCTCCTCGACAATGAATATGAGCAGTATCACAACGAGGCTGACGATGCTACAAAGCTTCCTGGCGAGGTAGAAGTTGACATCCACCAGCAGGAGCACAGCACCTGGAACGAGATCAAGACTTCAATCCACGTGCGTGACACCGTAAACACCCAGGTTGAGATTCCTCTTCCTGCAAACATCCTCGCTGCAGCTGATGATATGGTAGTACGTGTGTTCACAGGCTACTATGCTGTTGAAGGAAACACCTTCGATGTTGACGTAAAGGTTATCCACGAGACTGATAAACTTGTCATTAATGTTTCAAATGTTTCAGCTGAACTTCTCAAGGCTCTCCGCGAGCAGTATGGTGACGGTATCACCGTTGAGGTTCATACTTACAACAACAATGACAACGCTGAGGCTTGGGAGGCTCTGAAGCAGAGCGAGGTATTCACCTACCCTGACTCTACTACTATCATCAAGCACATTTCTTCAGCTCTGTACAAATAGCAATTAGAGAGTATTATATAGGTTCACATC
>JAILCZ010000071.1 GCA_024689985.1 Bacteroidales bacterium
GCCCATATCTACGGCACCTTCGGTCTCCGCGTAGTATTTTTTGCCGGCTTCTACAAGACGGGTGAAATGGTCGTCGAATTCAACATCTTCTCCGTTGTTGTATTTGCTGAGTATTGATTCTTTGTTGAAGCCTGATACGGAGAATTCTATGGTATTGACCAAAGAATCAAGACCGGCCTTGAGTTCTTCAGGGGAAATTTTCACTCCGTCCAGGTTGGCTTTGACTGAATAGATACCACCTTGGGCATAGCCGCTGATTACGACATATTTACTTTTTTCTTCACAGGATGTCAACGCCAGAATTGTCAAAGCGACGCTGAAAAGGATCGTTCTAAATTTCATAATGGCAAACTATTTGCACAAAGATAGCGGAATTTAAGCCCAAATTCCTCATATTTGCATAATTTAATGTCAGTATAATGATGAATACAAACATAAGAAAATTCTTCGTATTTATTTCGGTTTTCGCGTTGTCGCTCGGGGTCGTCACTTCCTGCAAGGATGATGATGACGAAACGGAATACTATTACCTCAGCGGTACGCTCGCATTGAACGTTCCTGACTATATGGCTCCTTCGACGACAATGACCGTGACACCGCTCGGAGTCACACACCCTGGCGGAGGCCGTGTCGGCTATTATTTCACACCGTCCTGGACGGCCGTCGCCGATACTACGAAGAGCGCTTATGCATCAGACCTTCCTGACAGTTCATACACTTTTACCGTACCAGCAGTTGAAGGTACTTATACTCTCAAGGCAAACGCCTATACGGCTGACGAGTATTACGGAACTACCACTACGGCCTATGTTTCCGTAGTCGATTCATCTCTCAACGGATCCCTCTCGAATACCGGTATCCGTCCTACGAATTCATCATTCACTGACAGCCGTGACGGCAAGACATATTATTATCTTACCGATGACAACGGCTTGATGTGGATGCGCCAGAACCTCGCTTATGAGGGAGCCGGCGTTTCTTACAAGCAGTGCTCAGTGATGTCTTCAGTATTCGGTCAGTATTATACTTGGGATGAGGCACAGAATGTCTGCCCTGACGGCTGGCATCTTCCTACGGAGTCAGACTGGCTTGCTCTCGGCAAACAGATTCTCGGTACCGCGCCTGAGACTGGATCAACCTGGCAGGAGGTTGCCGGTGACCTTATGGTTGACGCCACCTTCCTCGGTGAGACGATGTGGTCTTACGCAAAGGGCGTGACCATCACCAACAAATATCTCTTCGGAGCCATTCCTGTAGGATATGCAGTCCAGGAGGAAGGCAGCGCTTCGTTCTCGGGAGTCCAGGAGTATGCGACGTTCTGGAGCTCCGGAGACTACAATGACTTCGGTATCTACAGATATATCAATACGAATTCCAACAACGTCGTGACGGGCTATGCCGACAAGGATACCTTTATGGCCTCCGTCCGTTGCGTGAAGTAGAGTAGAAGAAATCCCTCTTCGGTAATTTATCAGAATATGACTGGCGGAGCGTTCTGAACAGCCCCGCCGTATATCGTGTCTGGCCGGGTCCTTTCCAGGTACTCGTGTTGGTTACCATTATCCAGCATTCTCCGTCAGGATAGACCTTTATGAGGGCGCTCGTGCCTGAAAGCGTGCCTGTCCTTGTCCATTCTCCCGTAGGCTTCGTGTCGTTCCATCCGAGAGAATAGGTGTTCTCGTCGAACCATTCTGTCATTGCCATAACGCTTTCCGGGCTGATGATGTCCGGAACCTCAGGCCTTCCGTCAATCGATGCGACGAATCTGGCGAGCTCAGGCACTGAAGTGACCCAGGCCCCTGCTCCGGAGAGATTATGGATGTCGTTTCCACCGTAGCAGCGTTCCACCATCCTTCCGCTGTTGTTGTATTCCTGCACCTTTGCGTCGTTGGACTGGAGAAAGTAGCGGACTTCATTGCGGTATCTGTCTTTGTAATAGATGTTTGCGATGTGCATATCGGTGCAGCCTGCCGGAAGGAGCACGTTCTCCTGTATGAAGTCTTCGTATGATTCTCCTGAGACTTTTTCTATGATCATAGAAAGCAACAGGTAGCCGAAATTGGAGTAGTACTGGCTCGTGCCCGGTACGAAGCCGAGGCGGCGTTTGAGTATGATTTTTACGAGTGTGTCGTGGTCAGGCGCTTCTTTGAGTCGGTTCTGGAGCATTATGGTCCTCGTCGAGAACATCGGGTCTCCAGCCCTTCCGGTGAATCCTCCCTTGTGACGCAGGAGGTCTTCCACTGTTATCTTATAGTAATTCCTGTCTTTGATCGCGGCCGTGAATTCTTCATCGTTGAGGATTCCGCTCGGGCCGAAGACGGTGTCGCTGAGCGAGAGCATGCTCCTTTCCTGGAGGATCATTATTCCGGTAGCGGTGATGAGCTTAGATACGGAAGCTACCCTCATTATGTGTCCCGGAGTCATAGGCTCGTCCTTGTCGGCGATTCCGTAGCCTTTTGCGTAGAGCAGGGAATCGTTTCTCATTATTGCGAGGCTTGCGCCCTTCATATTCCACTGGGCCATATAGTTCCTGACTTTTCTGTCCAGGCCTTCCAGGTCCGTGGTGTCCGACAGTTCGTTCGTGAGGTTTTTGTTGAGGTCGATTGGGATTCGGGCGTCTCCCGATCCATTGTCCGATCCGTTGTGGTTTAGTGCGAACACCACGACGCTGACAGCCACTGCCGCCACCGTGGTGAGTACGAGTCTTATTCCGGATTTAGTCATTCTTGTCTGTCAGCAATCTGCTATAATTTGCCCTGCTTCTGCGCAAAGCTGATTATCATATCCGTCGTTCCTTCGATTCCGAGGATCGATGAGTCGATGCAGATGTCATAATTTGATGCCACACCCCAGTTCTGGAGGGTGAAGTAATTGTAATATGTCTCTCTTGTCCTGTCCTTCTTTGCGCAGAGGCTCTCCGCATCCTCCAGGCTCAGGCCCATTCTTTCGGACACCCTCTTTGCCCTTGCTTCGGCAGGGGAACTTATGAAGACGTCAACGCAGCAGTCCATTTCACGGAGAATATAGTCTGAGCATCGTCCTACGAAGATCGCCGAGCCTTTTTCAGCAATCTGCCTGATTACGTCGCTCTGGATCTTGAACAGGGCGTTGTCGTCGAGGTAGTTTTCAGAAGGTCCGTATTTTCCGAG
>JAILCZ010000087.1 GCA_024689985.1 Bacteroidales bacterium
CCGCGCATTCCTTCTTCTCCGTCAGGATTGAATACGTGCCTTCCGTCAATCGTACCTTCTCCTGATATCGATGCTCCCTCTATTCCCTGACCTATGATCATAGCCTTCATCCACTGCCTGTCGTTAACGCAATTTGAGTTCGCAGTTCCTCCGCCGCTGTCATAGCGGCTCAGGTCGTTCTCCGGAATGAAGGCGTCATATGCATCGGCGCTGTCCACTCCCTGAAGCCTGGCTCCTTCCTCAAGGTGAAGGTCAACATTGTCCCTGAGATATATCGTTGATGTGAGAAAGCAGCCGGAAGGTACGATGACCTGGCCGCCGCCTTCTTCGCCGGCCTTGTCAAGAGCGGCCTGGATTGCTGAAGTGCAGACTTCGCCTTCAACGGCTCCGAAATCAGTGATATCGTATTGTCTTATTGCCTGATTGCTGTTGCAGGACACCGCCAGCACCAGCAGGAGTGGAAGAATCTTTTTCATATTTTCAAAATTAGCATAATCTTTCAATCTGCCCAAAATAACCTTGCCAAAGCCCTGCAAATGCTTAATTTTCAGCTCTGCGGGAAAATGACTAACTTTGTATGATTTCAACCATTTATAATAATTATAATTTCTGCCTATGAATTTATCAATACGAAACAAAACCACTTTTTCCAAAAGCATCATCATCCCAGGACTTGCCGTCCTTGTAATTCTTTCTCTTGTCTGCGCATTTTTTCCTGATTCTACACAGAAGACTCTGGGGAATATTCAGCAGGGAATATACAAGAACGTAAGCTGGGTCTATATACTCCTGGTTTCGTTCTTCGTATTGTTCCAGCTGATTCTCGCCTTCAGCAAATATGGCAACACCCGCCTCGGAGCGGATAACTCTGAGCCACAATACGGTTTTTTCTCCTGGATCGCGATGCTTTTCGCAGCCGGTATGGGTATAGGCCTGATGTACTATGGAGTGGCAGAGCCAATGTCTCATTATGTCAATCCGGCGATGCCCGGAACGGACAATCCTGCAAAGGAGGCTCAGCTTGCTACATTCTTCCACTGGGGAATCCACGCCTGGAGCATCTTCGGTGTTATGGGCCTCATCCTGGCCTATTTCTCGTTCAGATATAAGCTTCCGCTCGCCGTAAGAAGCGGACTTTATCCCATATTCAAAGAAAAAATCAACGGCCCTGTCGGCAATGTGGTGGACATCTTCACCCTGGTCAGTACATTCTTCGGAATTGCCACATCCCTCGGTCTCGGAGTTATGCAGCTGAACGCTGGTCTCGTCCATCTTGGCGTATTCAGGGAATCCAGCTTCCTGTTCCAGTGCATCATCATCGTCGTTGTGATCGGCGCCGCCATCGCCTCCGCCGTCGCAGGCCTTAACAAAGGCGTAAAGAGACTCAGCGAGATTAATCTCGGTATGAGCATCCTGCTTATGCTGCTCATTCTGCTGATTGGCCCTACGACCTTCCTTCTCAGTGCATTCAGTGAAGGTATAGGATATTATATGGGTCAGTTCATCGACCTTACTTTCAATACATTCGCCTTTGAGAAGGACGGACGTGAATGGTTTACGAACTGGACCGTGATGTACTGGGCCTGGTGGATCAGCTGGGCTCCTTTCGTCGGCCTTTTCATCGCCAGGATTTCCAAGGGAAGGACAATCAGGGAGTATATCCTGGCTGTCCTCCTTGTTCCGTCCCTGTTCATCTTCCTCTGGATGACAGTATTCGGAAACGGAGCCATCTGGCTGGACAACAATACCGCTTCCGGTGCATTGTCAGCAATTGCCGACCAGCCGGACATCCTTCTGTTCAGGTTCTTCGAGCAGTTCCCGTTTGCTACGGGCCTCAGCATCATTGCCCTGATGATGATCGTGGTATTCTTCGTCACCTCTGCCGATTCCGGCATCCTCGTTATGAACAGCATCGCATCCCATAACAGGCCAAACGCACCGAAATGGCAGAATGTGTTCTGGGGCGTGCTTCTCGCCGTCATCTCGATGTCGATGATCTACGCCGGAGGCATTCAGTCCCTTCAGACTATGACACTCATCTCGGCCCTTCCATTCGGCTTTATTATGCTCATCCTCTGCTTCTGTCTTATGAAGGCCCTCGGTACCGACGAAAAGTTCCACGAGGCAAAGATTCCTTATGGCAGCAGGAATTGGAACGGAGAGCATTGGCGCGAGCGTCTCGGACAGATTCTTACTTTCCACCAGAAGACGGAAATCAAGAAGTTCTTCTCCGACAAGGTCCGTCCGGCATTTGAGGACCTCAAGGAGGAATTCGCCAGGAACGGCATCGATGCTGTCATCAATGAAGGCCGTCAGGGCAAGATATCTATGGAGATAGAAATACCTCACGACCAGATCTGGAATTTCCGGTACGGGGTTTCCGCCGAGAAGAGAACCATATCCGAGTATCTAATCGATGACGACAATACTCCTGACATTGACAACAACACCCAGTATCTTCCTGTCACTTATTACAGTGACGGCAGGGCAGGCCACGACATCCAGTACCTCAGCAAGGAAGAAATCATCGCTGATGTCCTCAGGGAGTACGACCGCTTCCTCAGCATCGTCTCAGATGACCGCAAAGCGATGATGTTTCTTGAGAAATAGTAATATACGGAAAAATAGTGAAGAGCTCCTTTACCAGGGGAATTTGTTCTCTTCAAGGTATTTCTTGAGCTCTTCTTCGTTTCTGGCCGGCTGTTCGCTGCCAGGAAGACCGATCAAACCACGCAGATGCTTTCCATAGGCATAGCCCATTACGTCCAGCATTTTGAATGTATGGTCAAGCGAAGTGTTGAAGCGGTTGAAATCCTTTCGGTCGGAATTGCACCACTGGATCTCGGAAAGGGCACACATACGAGGCAGGAGCATATACTCCAGGAAGGTCTCTGACGTGATGTATTCTGTCCAGAGATTTCCCTGAACGCCGAGGATATGGCTTTCTGTACCTGGAGTCATTCCTTCGTAAGGCTCATAAGAGTAGAGCTTTTCCACAGGAATCTGACCGCCGATGCAGAGAGGCTCCTTGTCTCTTTCCGCACTTTGGTAATAGTCGAGGTAAACGAGATTGCTAGGTGTCATTATGACATTGAATCCGCGGTTGGCAGCTTCGATTCCGCCCTTGGTGCCTCTCCACGACATAACGGTAGCTCCTTCTGCGAGGTCGCCTTCCAGGATTTCATCCCAGCCGATCATCTTCCTGCCGTGATCATTGAGGAATTTCTGGATGCGGGATGTCACATAGCACTGAAGCTCCTGCTCAGCTGAAATGGTACCGTGAGCTTTGAGGCCGAGCTCCTTGATGCGGGCCTGACAAGCCGGACAGTTTTCCCAGCGGACCTTAGGACATTCGTCTCCTCCGATATGTATGTATTCGGAAGGGAATATGTCCATCATTTCGGTGAGGACATTCTGAATGAAGGTAAAGGTTTCCTCCTTTCCCACGCAGAGAACATCTTCTGAAATGCCCCAGCGGGTCCATACTTCGTATGGTCCTCCTGTGCAGCCGAGCTCAGGATAAGCGGCGAGAGCTGCAACCATATGACCTGGAAGGTCAATTTCCGGGATGATTGTGATGTTGCGGTCGGCAGCATAGGCTACGATTTCCTTCATTTCCTCCTGGGTGTAGAAACCTCCGTAGCGGATACCGTCGTTGGATTCGAAGTCCTTGCCTATGCAGGTGCCTTTTCTCCAGGCTCCGATTTCAGAGAGCTTCGGATATTTCTTCACTTCCATTCTCCAGCCCTGGTCTTCGGTAAGGTGCCAGTGGAAACGGTTGAGCTTGTATGTGGCTGCGATGTCTATGATGCGCTTGGTCTCTTCTATGCTCCAGAAATGGCGGCAAGGGTCGAGATGGAGTCCTCTGTAGGCGAAGCGCGGAGAATCCTTGATCGTTGCGCAGGGGAGAAGCCAGCCGGCTTTTGCCTTTCTGCTGCCATAGACCTCTGCCGGAAGCATCTGTCTGATTGTCTGGATGGCGTAGAAGAATCCGCCGAAATCAGAGGCCTGAATTTTTACGCTGTCAGTTCCGACTTGAAGACAGTATTCTTCCTTGCCAAGTTCCGGGTTCACCGTGAATACGATGTTGCCGTCGCCTCTACCATTGCAGTTCCTGCCGGTAACGGTCTTGATGCTGGAAGCGAAGTTTTCCACGGCCTTCAGGGATGCTTCATCCATCTTGCTGTCACAGGTGATCCGAGCTCCCACGATGTTGAATGAGCCTTCTGACAGCTGCACGTCATTAGGCATTGGGATGACGCTGAACGGCTGCGGCTGCTGCGGTGTGCTGCAGGATACTGCAAGCACGAGCGACAAAAGGGAAAGTAGGTGTTTGTGTTTCATTATTTAATTATGTTTTGAACCAATGTTACTTCTGAAATACACGCACATAATCAACTTCCATTGACTGTGGCCAGATGTCGTTGTCGATTCCTCGCATTCCGCCCCAGTCTCCTCCGACGGCAAGATTCAGAATAAGGTACTCATCGCTATCGAAAGGCCAGTAATGCGGATCATTCTGCGATGGTCTTTCAAACTCTAAATATACATTATTTCTGTCATCCAGATAGAACTGAATCCGGTCATCTTCCCAGTTCATTCCATATATATGGAACTCAGTCTCAACATCGCCCACTGTTTTATTCGCAGTGACCATAGGGACTTCCTTTGCCAGGGTTGCGGAGGTGTGTACAGTCGTATAGATGATATTTTTGTCGCACCCTACATATTCCAGAATATCCAGCTCAGAATAGCTTGGTGCAGCCTTTCGTC
>JAILCZ010000118.1 GCA_024689985.1 Bacteroidales bacterium
CTCTGACTTTCTCTTCCAGGCCATTCAGCTCACACCTTGCCTTGTCCACCTGGGCTTCCAGGGCCTTTCGGCCTCTTCGGAATTCCGCTTTTTCGAACTGGCTTTCCTTTGTCAGTTCTTCCTCCGGTCTTCTTCCGGCAGCCCTGTCTTCAGCTCTTCCGGCCTTGTTTCTGGCCATTTTCTCCTTTTCGGAATGAATCCATCCGTTCAGCCGCGCCTGCATCAGGAAGGCTCTCTGCCTTGCGGCCGTCATTTCCGGGGACTTTTCAAGGGCGATGACTCCGGCGTTGATTTCAGAAATCTCTTTTTCTTCCTTCTTGAATCTTCCTTCAGGCTCCAGCAGGTCGAATACCGGAGGAACGAAACCCTCAATGGTGTTCGTTCCGCCCGCATTTCCGGAAAAGCCGTACAGAACGCAGCTTTCAGTCCTCAGGATGCCGAGCATCTTTCCTTCCCCGAAGGCCCCGGCAAGGATGGGGTCGGATGCAATCCTTGCAGAGAGATTTTCTGCGAGCGAAAGCATCTGCTCCGAAGGAACGTATCGGAAGGGGTTGTTCATAATCTAATTCTGGCCGGCTGCGCGGCTTCTGTTTACGAGGGCGACTCCTGTGAAGACGAGAATGGTAGCCAGAACCTTGATCCAGGTGAGCCTGTCGATGCCGATGATGACTGACACGACCATAGCGATTATAGGCTGGACATAATTATATAGGCTGACAATCGTCGGACGAAGCCGTTTCTGCCCGACGGGGATGAGGAAGTATGCTATGAAGGTGGCGAAGAGGACGACGTATCCTATCTCGAGATAGACTTTAGGCTCAATGACACCATAGTTGATTTCCATAACGGGCTTCAGGCCCAGCGGAAGCGATGCCACGAGTGAGAAGAGGAACATCCATTTCATAAACGTGACCACGCTGTATTTTGAAATAAGCGGCTTGAAGATGCCCAGATAGAGGGCGAAGGCCAGGCCGTTGCAGAACATCAGCAGCAGTCCGAGAGGTGTGGTGTGGTCTGCTCCGGAATTGATGTGTATCGAATTGAAAATCAGCAGCAGGACTCCGCACAGGCTGACTGCCACTCCGCCGGCTTTCTTGACTGTGATAGGCTCGTGGATGAAGATCGCGGCCACGAACATAGTCATTACCGGGTTGAGCGAGCTCATTATGGATGCGTCGATGCTGGTTGTCATCGTGATAGCCTTGAGGAAGGATATCTGGGTGAGGAAGAGGCCGAGCATCGATGCCAGAAAAGTCAGACAAAGGTCCTTTTGGGACATTTTTTCCTTAGGGAGGAACATTGAGAGAATCCAGAAGAGAGCCGTGGCTCCGGCCGCCCTGAAAACAAAGAGGGCGATTGGCGGAATCTCCTTGGAAAGTGCAATATCCTTGCACAGAATGATGTTCAAGCCGAAAATTATGTATGCGCCCAGGCAGGCTGCGTGTCCCAGGAACTGATTGTTCTTTTCCATTCGGCAAAGTTACTCTTTTTGAACTGAGAAATCCGAGTTATAATAATTTATTATCTTTGCTCGGTTTATTTAGACGCTAGTTAGCAGAAAATGGAAAAACACGCAGATTACAGGTCGAATTTATACAATGGCTTCAAGGCCTATGTTCGATTTGTGCTGGAGAAAATATACTATCGCAGAACCTATGTCAAGGGAATAGAGAACCTTCCTGCTCCCGGCACTCCGGTTCTGATCACTTCCAATCATCAGAATGCCTTGAACGATGCCCTTGGCGTCCTTATGGCGATAAATGACAGGAAGCCTAGATTCATTGTAAGGGGAGATGCCTTCGCTCTCGGCGGAGGATCGTTCGGAAAGTTCCTTCGCACCATCGGCCTTTTGCCGGCCTATAGGATGAGCCACGACGGAGAGGGTGCCCTCGCCGGAAATGACAAGACGTTCAAAGTGTCGGAGCAGGCTCTAATCGAAGGTGGCACCGTTCTTATTTTCCCTGAAGCAGGTCATTCAGAGGGCCATTGGCTCAGCAATTTCAAGTCTGGATTCACGAAGATGGCTTTCGGGGCTGCTGAACTTGGCGACTTCGAGAAAGATATCCTTATTCTTCCGGCCTGCAACCACTATTCCACTTATTTCGGAATCAGGGGCGAGCTCTATGTGGAGTTCGGCAAGCCAATTTCCCTCAAGCAGTATTACGACCTTTATAAAGAGAAGCCGCGTACGGCCCAGAGGGAGGTGTCCCATCTTGTCCGTGAGAAGATACAGGAGATGATGCTCGATGTCAGGGACAAGGAGCATTATCACGAGATAGAATGGATCAGGAAGTCTGATTTCGGCGACCTATATGCCAAGACCAAGGGTTTCAATCCGGAGAATCTCGGAGAGAAACTCCAGGCTGACAGGTTGCTCGTGTCTGCCCTTGAGGAGGCCGAGAAGGCTGAAAATCCATATTATGTTCCTGTCGTGACCGACGAAGGACCGTCTGCCGACGACCTGATCGCCATTTCTCTCGAAAAGCAGGAACAGAAGAGGGCCGCCGTCGGAGGGGAGCCTCGCAAGGGCCCTGTCCAGGATATGTTCAACCTGGTGAAGGAATACAGGAATTCTATGAAGACAGCCGGCATAAGGGATGTGCAGTTCGGCTTCAATCCTACGAAGGGAGACCTTGCCATCCGCCTAGTCTGCCTCGCCATTCTTGCACCTCTGGCATTCTACTGCCTCTGGCCTAGCGTAATCTGCTATTTCCTTCCTCTTTACTTTGCGAAGAAGATGAAGGGAAGACTGTTCGACGGTACATTCCTGCTTGCAGTGAACCTTCTGGTTCTCTTCCCTATACTCGGTCTGGTAACTTTCTTCTGGAGCTGGCACACTACGAGCCTGCTCTGGGGCGTGTTGCACACGGCTCTCATCCCTATGATAATCCTCTTTGAATGGGCTTATTTCAAATGGGTGAAGGAGGCAGTAAGGGACATCAGGTGGTTCAAGCTGATGCAGACAGGTGAAATTGAAAGACTTCGCAGTCTCAGAAATGATATTTATACAAGATTAAGACAGATTGTTAAGATATGAATAGAGTAGTGATAACAGGTATGGGCATCTGGTCCTGCCTTGGAACGACACTTGACGAGGTTAGAGATTCTCTCTACAATGGCAAGTCCGGCATAATATTCGACCAGGCAAGAAAAGATATGGGCTTCCGCTCAGCTCTTACCGGAGTCGTGCCGATCCCTAATCTCAAGGGAGAACTTGCCCGCTCACAGAGAGTTTATATGCCTGAACAGGCACAGTATGCATATTGTTCGACCCGTGACGCCCTCAAGGACGCCGGACTCGACGCGGATTTCATTGCAGCCAACGAGGTCGGACTGATCTTCGGTAACGACTCTTCGGCTGTCCCTGTCGTAAAGGCCGTGGATACGATGCGTGAGAAGAAGGACACGACCCTCTGCGGTTCGGGAGCCATCTTCCAGAGTATGAACTCTACGGTTACTATGAACCTTGACTGTATCTTCAAGCTCAAGGGTATGAATATGACGGTATCTGCAGCCTGCGCCAGCGGATCCCACGCCATCGGCCTCGGAGCCCTTCTCATCCAGAACGGCCTCCAGGACATCGTGGTCTGCGGTGGAGCCCAGGAAATCAATCCTTTCGCAGTCGGCAGCTTCGACGGCATCTCCGCATTCTCCACTCGTGAGGATGCTCCTGAAAAGGCCAGCCGTCCGTTCGACCGCGACCGTGACGGTCTCATCCCATCCGGAGGAGCAGCTACTATCGTCATCGAAAGCTATGAAAGCGCAGTCCGCCGTGGCGCCCACATCTATGGAGAAATCCTCGGATATGGTTTCTCCGGCAACGGCGACCATATCTCAAGTCCTAACGTGGACGGTCCTAAGCGTTCTCTCGAGATGGCCCTCAGAAGAGCAGGCGTCAGCATCGACGAGATCGGATACATCAATGCCCACGCAACCAGCACCCACGTCGGCGATACGAACGAGGCCAAGGCCATCTATGCCGTCGTAGGCGACAGAAAGATCGAGGTTACCTCCACCAAGTCCCAGACCGGCCACGAAATGTGGATGGCAGGAGCCAGCGAGGTCATCTATTCAATGCTTATGATGAAGAATGATTTCATCGCGGGCAACCTCAATTTCGAGAACCCGGACGAGGATTCTGCAAAGCTTCTCATCCCTGCTCACCGCATCGAGAAGAAGTTCGACACCTTCCTTTCCAACTCATTCGGTTTCGGCGGAACTAACTCAACCCTTATTGTAAAGAATTTATAATCAATATATTATTATGACTAAACAGGAAATTATTGCAAAAGTAAACGCTGCGCTCGCAGAGGAATTTGAAGTAGAGGAGAGCGTTCTCGCACCTGAGGCAAACATCAAGGAAACACTTGAACTCGACAGCCTCAGCCTCGTTGACCTCGTAGCCCTCATCGAGAGCAACTTCGGTGTAAAGATCGCCGGCTCTGAACTCGTCAAGATTCAGACTTTCCAGGCTCTTTACGATTACCTCGAAGCAAACGCAAAATAATAATGGCTGAAAAGTCATTCTCCGGTGAGGAGATAAAACTCCTCATACCGCAGAGATCCCCGATGATGCAGGTGGATTTCTTCCAGGCCGAAAATGACCTGGAAGGAAATACCTCCCTTACCATTGCCGGGGATAATCTTTTCTGCAGCGGAGGTCTTTTCCGTGAGCCTGGACTCATCGAGCACATTGCCCAGAGCGCCGCAGCCTATGCCGGCTACGACACTTTCCGCAGGGGCGAGGCTCCGAAGCTTGGATTCATCGGAGAAGTAAAGAAAATGAAGATAGGCAACCTTCCCAAGGTTGGCGACACGGTCAGGACGCACTACAAGGTGCTCGGTTCGGCGGACGGGGTGACCCTTCTGGGAGCGGAGTCGAAGGTGGGCGACGAGGTCGTGGCATCCGGAAGGATGAAAATATTCATAAAGCAATGATGGAACTCTCGGAGACGATAAAGGTAAGGGTGCGCTTTTCGGAGGTGGACCCGATCAGGATGGTCTGGCACGGCAGCTATGTAAAATATATGGAAGATGCCCGCGAGGCCTTCGGACGCCGTTATGGTCTCGAGTATATGACGATTTTCGACAACGGTTACTTTGCTCCGATGTACGATATGCACATCCGCTATGCCGCGTCGGCTACGATAGATGACGTGCTGACCGTGAAGATTACCTGGAAGGAGGCCCGCGGAGCACAGATCGTGTTCGACTACGAAATCCGCCGCGAGAGCGACGGAGTGCTGATGCTCCAGGCTACCACGACCCAGCTTTTCACGACGAGGGACGGGGTGTTCGAACCGTCAATTCCTGATTTTTACGCTAACTGGAAGAAGAAGTATGCTGATAGATGATTTTTACGAAGTAGTGGACAGACAGGACCAGGAAGACGGTTCCGTGCTGTTCAATGTGAGGCTCAATCCTCAGTGCAAGGTGTATGAGGGCCATTTCCCGGGCGAGCCGATCGCCCCTGGCGTCTGCAACATCGAAATGATGAGGGAATGTGCCGAACTTGTAGCGGGCAAACCGCTGAAATTGGAGGAAATATCTCTCTGCCGCTTCCTCAAGCTTGTGACTCCGTCGGAAGTGACTCAGGCGCAGATCAAGATTAGCCTCTCTCCGGTCCTGGAGGCCGTGCTTTCTTCGGGCGGAGAGGATTATGTTACATTGAAAGCAGTTGTAAATGGGTAGGTTTTTCGTTTCGCTCTATCGTTTCTTCAGGGGCCGCAAGGCCTTGATGTACACGTTGCTGATTCTCAGCAGCGTCGTTTTCGTTTTCCTCGGAGTCAAGGTCAGGTACGAGGAGGATATCGCGAAACTTCTTATGTCTTCCAACCGGAAGATGGACCTTGTCTTCGGCAATCTCAGGGTGAAGGACAAGCTCTTCGTCCAGATAAAAGGCCAGGAAGACACCTTGGACACCTATACCCTCGGTGCCCTTACCGATGAATTCATCGAAGCTCTGGTGGAGAGGGACTCAACCCTCCGCCATATTGACAATGTGCTTTACCGCATAGAGCCGGACCTGCCTCTGATGGCCCTGGACTATGCTCTTTCCAATGTTCCGAGCTTCGTTTCGGAAGATTGCTATCCGGTTTTCGATTCTCTCTGCACCTCTGCGGCCGTTGAGGCTACGATGCAGGAGAACGCCGATGCCGTGATGAACGACTGGACCGGAAGCGCCACGCAGATGGTCGCGACCGACCCTCTTGGCCTCAGAAAGGCCCTTATGTCTGGAATCAGTCTCGGCGGATCTGACTTCAAGGTTATGGACGGCCATCTTTTCAGTGCCGACAGCACCGTGGCCCTTGCCTTCGTCGCCCCGACTTTCTCATCCTTCGATTCAAAGGAGGGAGCAGTCCTCGTAGGTGAAATCGAGGCCCTCGTCAGCGAATTCGAGTCCGCCCATCCTGAGGTCAGGGTTTATTTCCACGGCTCAGCCGTACGCGGAGTCTTCAACGCCCGTACCATCAAGAAGGACATCTTCCTCACCATTGGCCTGTCCCTTCTCCTTATCCTTGTCGTTCTCTGTCTGTGCTACAAGAGCGTTTCCCTCATCTGGAAGCTCGTCCTGCCGGCAGCCTACGGCTCATTCTTTGCCCTGGCGACGATTTACCTCATCAAGGGTGGAATGTCCCTGATCGCACTTGGCATCGGCGCCATCGTGCTAGGCGTCGCAATCAGCTACAGCCTGCACGTCCTCACCCATTTCCGTCACGTCGGTGATGTGGAAAAGGTGCTCAGTGACGAGTCCACCCCTGTGATCCTCGGCTGCATAACGACTATCGGAGCCTTCCTGGGCCTTCTCTTCACGGAGAGCGACCTTCTAAAGGACTTCGGAATCTTCTCTTCCCTGGCCCTCGCGGGAAACACCATTTTCGCCCTTGTCTTCCTTCCTCATTTCCTCGGAGATGACGACAGGCACAAGAATGACAGGGTCTTCGGAGCCGTCGCCAGGGTCAACGACTACCCTTATTCCCGCAAGCCGCTTCTTGTCGGCGCATCCGTCATCGTCATCGTCGCCGGATGCATCTTCGCCGGGAAGGTCAAGTTTGACGCCGACATCAGGAACCTTAATTATATGGAGCCGAAGGTCCTTGAAAGCGAACAGCTCTACGCTTCCAAGGTCAGCCACGGCCTCTCCAACATCTACTACGCCGCTACCGCAGACAATCTCGACGACGCTCTCGATAATTCTGTCGGGCTTGCTGCCCTCCTTGATTCCCTCAAGGATGCCGGCGTAGTCACTTCTACGTCTTCGATGGTCACCAAGCTCTTCGTCAGCACGGACGGACAGCAGAAGCGCATCGACAGATGGAATTCATACTGGACCGAGGACAGGATCGGTGAGGTCAGGAAGACTCTTTCTGCGTCCGCGCGCCGCTGCAGCCTCGATCCGGAAATGTTCGCCCCGTTCTACGCTATGGTGGGCGGAGACTATCAGCCGTCTTCTCTTTATGAGGCCGGAATCGTTCCGGAAAGCCTTTCTTCCAATTTCATCGAGAAGAAGGATGACGGCACCTGGCTCGTATTCTGCTCGGCCAAGATGCCGGCGGAGAATTGTATGGCTGCGGGAGATGCCGTTTCGGCCGTTCCGCACTGCCTCGTAATCGATCCGTTCTATTACACGACTACGATGGTGACGATGATCCACGACGATTTCAGCGTGATGCTGGGCATCTCGTCCCTCTTCGTCTTTGCCGTCCTTCTCCTGTCCTTCTGGAACGTCTGGATCGCGCTTATCGCCTTTATGCCGATGTTCTTCAGCTGGTATGTCGTCCAGGGCATAATGGCTATCTTCGGCATCGAGTTCAACCTCATCAACATCGTCATCTCCACCTTCATCTTCGGTATCGGCGTGGACTACAGCATCTTCGTGATGCAGGGTCTGCTCTCCGCCGCAAGGAACGGCAGTGACGACCTCCTCAGATTCCACAAGACGGCGATTTTCTTCTCCGCCTTCGTTCTCATAGTCGTCGTTTCATCCCTGCTTTTCGCCATCCATCCTGCCATCCACGGCATCGGCGTCAGCACGCTCATCGGTATGGTCGCGACTATTTCCATAACCTACATCCTCCAGCCTCTCGTCTTCGGCCTGCTGCTGAAGGTCCCTTATTTCAGAAAGAGCTTCAAGGTAAATGGATAATGTCATCATCATAGGTGCCGGCCTCGGTGGTCTTGAAGTCGGCTACATCCTTGCCAAGCACGGTCTGAAAGTGACCGTCCTGGAGCAGGGCGGCCAGATCGGAGGCTGCCTCCAGACATTCAGGCGTATGGGCCGTCTCTTTGATGCCGGTTTCCATTATGTCGGCGGCCTTGGAGAAGGACAGTCCCTCTATCCTCTTTTCAAGTATTTCAATCTTCTCGACCTGCCGTGGAAGCGTCTGGACGAGGATTGTTTTGACGAGGTGCATATTGATGGAGCAGGCTCCTTCCCTTTTGCCAACGGACATTCCAGATTCGTGGAGAGGATGGCTGAGAAGTTCCCTGGCAGCAAGGATGAGCTTAAGACTTATGCTTCTTTCCTCAAGGGTGTAGGTGACCATATCTACGATTCTTTCAATTCTCCATCAGAGAATTTCTCAAAGAGCGCCTACGACTTCCTGAAGGGGACGATTTCCGACCCTCTTCTCCGCAAGGTGCTTAGCGGAACTTCCCTCAAGCTGGAACTCAATGCGGATTCGCTTCCACTCTACATATTCGCCCAGATCAACAATTCCTTCATCCAGAGCGCCTGGAGACTGGAAGGAGGCGGCGGACAGATCGCAGCCAGGCTGGCTGACCAGATAAAGGCTTTCGGAGGAGAGATCCGGACCAATGCCAAGGTCGCCCGTCTCGTTGAGGACGGAGGCTGCATTTCCAGGGTGGAACT
>JAILCZ010000123.1 GCA_024689985.1 Bacteroidales bacterium
CCCTGGAGGAGCAACGGCCCGTCCGTTCATCACTCATCACAATGCCCTCGACATCCCTCTCTATATGCGTATCGCCAACGAGCTTTACCTCAAGAGACTCATCGTAGGTGGATTCGACGGAGTGTATGAGTTCGCGAAGGATTTCCGCAACGAGGGTATGGACAAGACCCACAACCCTGAGTTCACCTGTATGGAAATCTATGTAGCCTACAAGGACTACATCTGGATGATGGATTTCGTTGAGAAGATGCTCAACAAGATCGCAGTTGCCGTTAACGGTACCACCAAGGTGATGATCGGCGAGAACGAAATCGACTTCGGCGGAGAATACCGCCGCCTTCCTATCCTCGATGCCATCAAGGAATACGCTGGCGTTGACGTCAAGGGAATGGACGAGGACCAGCTCCGCGAGACCTGCAAGAAACTTGGTGTCGAGATCGAGCCTTCAATGGGAAAGGGCAAGCTCATCGACGCAATCTTCGGCGAGTACTGCGAGGACAAGCTCATCCAGCCTACATTCATCATCGACTATCCGGTCGAGATGTCACCTCTTACCAAGCGTCACAGAACGGATCCTACCCTTACGGAGCGTTTCGAACTCTTCGTAAACGGAAAGGAACTTGCGAACGCATACTCAGAGCTCAACGACCCTGTTGACCAGCTCGAGCGTTTCGAGGACCAGGCTAGACTCAAGAGTAACGGAGACGACGAGGCTATGTTCATCGACTACGACTTCGTACGCGCCCTCGAGTATGGTATGCCTCCTACATCAGGCCTCGGAATGGGTATCGACCGTCTTACAATGTTCATGACCGGACAGACAACTATTCAGGATGTCCTCTTCTTCCCTCAGATGCGTCCTGAAAAGACTGCCGCAAAGAAAGAAGAAGAAAAGTAATGTTGAGGATCGACACCGTATCATCGGCACAGAATCCTAAGATAAAGGAACTTCTCGCACTTCAGGAAAAATCAAGACTGAGGCGTGAGAAGTCTCTTTTTGTGGTCGAAGGCAGAAGGGAGACCGAACACTGCCTCGACAACGGTTTCGTGCCGAGGACACTTTTCCTGTGCGGAGAAATCCTTGCTCCGGACGAGATGGAAAGACTCGTAAAGAAGGCGGAGGCCCTGAACCATTCCTGCGGAATAGTCCAGATGCCGGCATTCATATATGACAAAGTAGCATACAGGGGAGGAACCGAAGGCGTCATCGCCGAGCTAGAGACTCAGGAGAAAAAGCTCTCCGACCTAAAGCTTGGAGAGAAGCCCCTCATCGTCGTGCTTGAAGGAGTGGAGAAGCCGGGCAACCTCGGAGCCGTCCTCAGAAGCGCCGATGCTGCAGGTGCTGACGCAGTGATAATCTGCGATCCTCTCACCGACCTCTGGAATCCAAATCTGATCCGCGCCAGCATAGGTGCGATCTTCACAACCCAGGTGGTGGCGGCTTCATCCGAAGAGGCTATTGCCTTCCTGAAGGAAAACAAGGTCAGGATCCTCACTGCCCAGCTTCAGGATTCAGAGTGGTATTACGATACCCCTATGACTGATGCTACGGCAATCGTGATGGGAACTGAGGCCACAGGCCTTACCGACGCCTGGAGAGAGGCTGCTGACAGCCATATCAAAATCCCGATGCTCGGCCAGCTGGACAGCCTCAACGTATCGGTATCGGCGGCGATCCTCCTCTATGAGGCCGTGCGCCAGAGACAGACAAAATAAAGAAAGACAAATGGATAAGTTCGGATTAATCGGAGACCCTATATCCACCTCGAAGAGCCCGATTCTCTTCAAGGCGGCCTATGACGGAAAGAAACAGTACGACCTGATTGAAGGCTCGGATTTCGAAGCCTCGTACGCCAGATTCCTCGCAGAATACAAGGCCATCAACGTGACGGCTCCGTTCAAGGAATTCGCATTCAGAAAGGCGGACGCAATCTCAGGCCCCTGCTCCAAGATAGGAGCAAGCAATCTGCTGCTCAAGACTCCAGAAGGAATTGAGGCCCACAATTCGGACTTTACCGGAATCATACTCTGCGTAGCCGAGGCCTACTTCCCTGGAATCACGGCCCAGTGCTACGAGCGCTATGGCAGCAGAGGCTATATCAAGGTGCATCAGTTCTTCAGGGACAGCGTGAAGCACCTCTTCAGGGAGAAACCGCAGGCCCTCATCGTGGGATGCGGCGGAGCAGGCAGGGCAGCTGCAGTCGCTGCGGCGGAGCTCGGCTTCGATACGGCCCTTATGAACAGGACGCCGGAAAAGGCACAGAAGATTGCTGACGAACTTCCCGAGTATAATTTCATCGTGGATCCGGTCACTGACTTCCGCGCGGCGGTTAAGGAATGTGAACTTGTAATATACACTCTTCCTATGGCCCTGGACGCAGTTTCGGACCTTACCCAGGAGGATTTCGCAGGGGAGGGAAGATATGGCAGCGGACAGCCTGCAAAGGTCATTCTCGAGGCAAACTACAAGACTCCGTCATTCTCGGGAGAAGTTCTCTCCAGACTCAATGCGTCAGGAGCACAGTACATTCCTGGCAAACGCTGGCTCATCGGCCAGGCGATTACCGGGTACGGCATAATGACAGGCGAACAGCCTGACATCAATGCCATTTCAAGCGCTATCTAAAGAGAAAAATACTTGATGATGTCATCGGCGGTGTCTTCGTATGAGATGCCGTCGATGTCCGTTATATAGGAGGCTGCGGCCTCGTAGGTTGAGGCTCTCTTCGCCATAAGGTTGCTGACCTTCGTGCGGAGGTCTTCATCCCCCTTGAGCATTGGCCTCTGAGCCTCGTAACCGGAGAGGGTTGCAACGAGTGTGTCGATGGTCGCGCGGAGATAGACGCACTTAGTGTGCTTCTTCACGAGGTCGAAGCATTCTGGCGTCATAACTGCTCCTCCACCGAGGGAGAGAATTACGGTATCATTGCCGTTCTCTCTGCCTATGATCTCCCTTAGAGCGTCGGCTTCCATCTTCCTGAAAGCAGGCTCTCCGGAATCCTTGAAGATATCGGGGATTTTCTTTCCGGCTTTTGCCTCGATATAATCGTCAAGGTCAATGAGCCTGCAACCCAGCCTGGATTGCAGAACCTTGCCGATGCTGGACTTGCCGCATCCCATAAAACCTGTGAGGGAGAGAATCATAGCAGGAACGTTGCTAGAAGAGAGTCGGTTCTTCGCCTGCCTCACCTGCATTGATGTCGCCCGGATCAGGAAGCTCGATTGGCTCTACCGGAACATCGAGGATGTCCTCGACATCTATAGGCTCACCGGCAAGGTTCTCCTGCTCCTCAGGCTCGGGAACGATGTCGTCCTCAGGCTTGTGGATAGGCTCGCCGAATTCAACCTTCTTCAGGGTGTAGGAGTGGCATTTTTTGCCCTTTGCAGTGATGCCCTTCTTTCCGATGAACTCTTCTGCATCGTAGGTCTCGGCCTCCCTGTGGGCGTACTTGCCGCCAAAGGTGACGATGAACTGCGGATGCTTGTCCTCGCTGAGGGCAACGAGATAGCTCTTCGCTCCGTCGGCGATGAACGATACAGGAGTATTGTCACTGACAGGGAATGAGAATCTCTTGATATAGAATGACTTCGCTGCGCCGTCGTAGTAGAGGGCCGTGAAGGTCTTGTCGATTTCATACTTCTCAATGAGGAGCAGATCGCCCTGATAGCGGTTGCTGACATCGTATGAGGTCGTATAGTAGGTTCCGTTCTTGAAGACTGCGAGCACCTTGTCCTCACCGTTGAACTGTCCGAGATAATCTCCTCGGCCCTCGTCATTGAGCTTCTGGATGTCGGCATCGTACCAGATGTCCTTTCCGCCGATGGTGGATACGCCCTTTGACTTGAGCTGGATCCTCTGGATTGTGTTCTTGGTTACGAGGTTACCCCTCGAACCCTTGCCCTTGATGAGCAGGGTGGAGAAGTCGTACTCGAAGTTGGTCTTCTTGAGCTTCGGTTTCGGTCTGAGATAGATCTTGACGGCTCCGGCCTCACCATTATGGTTGGCCGTGAACCAGAGAATCGTAGAACCGGGAGCACCGGTAGTGATGTCATACTCCTTGTCACGGGTGACTGAAGTGATGGCGAAACGCTTTGCGTAATAGTTGGTCTTGCCGTCACGGTAGATGACATTGTAGATCGTACGCTCGTCGTTTCTGTTGAATACGCCCACATAGAGAAGGTCCTTGCCGAAGAATGCCTTGTCGGACACCTTCGTGACGCGGTATTTTCCGTCCCTGCCGATGACGATAATCTCGGAGAGGTCGGAACAGTCGCAGACGAACTCGCCGTTCTCGTCCCTCTTGAGGCCGATCCCGACGAAACCTTCTTCGTAGTTTGCGTAGAGCTTGGCGTTGTTGTTTACGACCTTGGTGACTGCGATGTTTTCGAATGCCGTGATTTCAGTCTGGCGAGGGAAATCCTTGCCGTACTTCTTCTTGAGGCCTTCGAACCAGTCGATCGTGTATTGAACAAGGTGTTCGAGCTTGTCCTTGACCTCAGCGATCTCGTCTTCGATAGCCTGGATCTTGATGTCCATAGCCTTCGTGTCGAACTTGGAGATCTTGCGGACAGGCTTCTCGACCAGCTTGAGGATGTCGTCCATTATAATTTCGCGCTTGAGAAGGTTCTGGTAAGCCTTCATCGCGTCGAATACCTCCTGGATCTGGGTCTCCCAGTCTTTCTGGTCCTGTTCGAGTACCTTGTATATCCTGTTTTCAAAGAAGATTCTTTCGAGGGAATCGTAGTGCCACTCATTCTCGAGTTCATCAAGGCGGATCTGGAGCTGGCGTCCGAGAAGGTCCTTTGTATGATAGGTGTCATACTCGAGGATGTCCTTCACGCTGAGGAACTGAGGCTTGTTGTCCTTGATGACGCAGGCATTAGGAGAAATGCTGGTCTCGCAGTCCGTGAACGCGTAGAGGGCGTCGATTGTCTTGTCCGGAGACACGTCATTCGGAAGATGGATGACGATTTCGACCTTGTCGGTCGTCATATCCTCGATCTTCTTGATCTTGATCTTGCCCTTGTCCTTTGCCTTGAGGATGGAATCGATGAGAATCGAAGCCGTCTTTCCGTAAGGAACCTCGGTGATGTTGATGGTGTTCTTGTCAATCTTCTCGAGCTTGGCTCTTACCTTTACCACTCCGCCGCGCTTTCCGTCCTGATATTTTGAACAGTCTGCGAAGCCTCCGGTAGGGAAGTCAGGATAGATTTCGTAATCCTTGCCCTTGAGGATGGCAACGGATGCGTCGAGGAGCTCGTTGAAGTTGTGAGGGAGGATCTTTGATGCCATTCCGACGGCAATTCCTTCAGTTCCCTGTGCGAGAAGCAGAGGGAAGCGGACCGGAAGCTCAGTAGGTTCCTGGTTGCGGCCGTCGTATGAGGTCATCCAGTTCGTGATCTTGGAATCGAAGACGACTTCCTTCGCGAACTTGCTCAGTCTTGCCTCGATGTAACGAGGGGCGGCGTTGCCGTCACCTGTGAGGATGTTACCCCAGTTACCCTGGCAGTCGATGAGATAGCCTTTCTGGCCGAGCTGGACGAGGGCGCCGAGAATGGACGCATCACCGTGAGGGTGATACTGCATAGCCTGTCCGACGATGTTCGCAACCTTCGTATAGCTTCCGTCATCCATCTTGTACATAGCGTGGAGAACACGCCTCTGCACAGGCTTCAGACCGTCCACGATGTGCGGAACGGCTCTCTGAAGTATCACATATGATGAATAGTCAAGGAACCAGTCCTTGAACATTGCTGAAAGCTTGAATTTTTTGCTGTCGCCTACAAGCAATTTGTCGAAGCGTCCGGTTGAGGCTTCTCCTTCGACGACTTTGTCGTCCTCTTCCGGATTTTCGTCAACCCACTCGTTTTCCTCGCTCATTTTATTCCTCCTGTTTATTCCTCGTAACCAAATTTGCGGAGCTCGCGTCGGCTCTCCCTCCAATCCTCGTCAACCTTGACGTAGAGCTGAAGGAACACCTTCTTCTGGAAGAAATCTTCCATTTCGATCCTGGATTCGGTACCGAGTTTCTTTATGGCAGCACCTTTCTTGCCAATGATTATACCTTTCTGGGAATCCCTCATCACATAGATGACGGCGCTGATGTCGTATCTTTCCTCACCTTCCTTGAAAGCTTCTATCACGACTTCGCAGCTGTACGGGATTTCCTGAGAATAATTCTTGAGAATCTTCTCCCTGATGATTTCGGATGCAAAGAACCTGAGGTTCTTGTCCGTGAACTGGTCCTTGTCGAACCAAGGCGGAGAGACAGGAAGTTTCTCAACGATGGCCTCCATAATGGTATCCACGTTGAATTTCTCCTGAGCCGAAGCCGGGATTATTTCCGCCTTCGGAAGCTTTTCCTTCCACCACTGCATAAGCTCGATGACTTTGTCCTGGGTGCTTGTGTCGATTTTGTTCAGCACAAGCACGACCGGACAGTCAATCTTGCTTAGTTTTTCGATGTATTCGGCATTCTTGTCGCCCTTTTCGACGACATCGGTAACATAGAGGATGATGTCCGCATCGCCGATGGCAGTATCGACGAAATTCATCATATTCTCCTGAAGCCTGTAATTAGGCTTGAGGATGCCCGGCGTGTCCGAATAGACGATCTGGTAGTCGTCAGTGTTGACGATTCCCATAATCCTGTGTCTTGTCGTCTGAGCCTTGTTCGTCACGATCGACAGCTTCTCGCCAACGAGGGCGTTCATAAGAGTCGATTTTCCGACGTTAGGGTTGCCGATGATGTTTACGAAACCTGCTCTATGTTCCTTCTGTCCGCTCATCAAACTATTGTTCATTAAACGTATGCGCCCATTCTGAGAACGTTGACCTCACCAGCGGTGAGATATCTCCATTCTCCCTTCTGGAGACCCTTCTTGGTAAGACCTGCGAAGTAAACGCGGTCGAGGGCCTTCACCTCATAGCCAAGTGATTCGAAGATTCGGCGTACGATACGGTTCTTGCCTGAGTGAATCTCGATTCCGAGTTTCCTCTTGTCAGAAGCGTCGATGTACTCGAGCTCGTCAGCCTTGATCTCACCGTCATTGAGGGAGATACCCTCCTTGATCTGGTTGTAGTGCTCTTCTGAGAGAGGAGCGTCGAGGATGACCTGATAAATCTTCTTCTTGTCGTATGAAGGGTGTGTGAGCTTCTCGGCAACTTCACCGTCGTTCGTGAACATAAGCACGCCGGTGGTGTTCTTGTCGAGACGGCCTACAGGGAATACTCTTGCAGATACGCCCTTGAGAAGGTCGATGACGGTCTTCTCAGCGTGAGGGTCGCTTGCAGTAGTAACGAAGCCCTTCGGCTTGTTCATCACGATATATACTTTCTCTTCGCCCTTGAGACGCTCGCCGTTGAAGCGTACGTCGTCGTTGAGGACGTTGACTTTCGTTCCGAGTTCGGTAACTACCTCACCGTTCACGGTTACGACTCCAGCCTGGATGTACTGGTCTGCCTCACGACGTGAGCAGATACCTGAATTGGCGATGTACTTGTTGAGACGAACCTCCTCCTTGATCTCCGTAGGCACCATATCGTTGTCGGAGTAAACAGGAGCCTGAGGTATAGGTCTTCTGCTGAGCATCTCGTCGATTCCTGCCTCAGCAGCCTCGCCGAACTGATAGTCGTTCTTCTTCTTGAAACCGCCCTGGTTGCCTCTGCCCTGGAACTTGCGTCCTCCGCCGAAGCCTCCGCGGTTGTTTCCATAACTGTTCCTACGGTCTCCACCGAAGCCTCCGCGGTTGTTGCCGTTGAAACTTCTGCGCTCACCGCCGTTGAAGCTCCTGCGCTCTGAGTTTCCTGAGAAACTTCTGCGTTCGCCGTTGTTTGAATAGCTTCTGCGCTCTGAGTTTTCGCCGTAGCCTTTGTTTTCGCCGTAGCCTCTGTTCTCGCCATAGCTTCTGCGCTCACCGCCGTTAAAGCTTCTGCGCTCTCCATAGCCTCTGTTTTCGCCATAGCTCTTGTGCTCGCCATAGCTCTTGTGTTCACCGAAGCTCCTACGCTCGCCTGAACCGTAATTTCCACGGTTGTTGCTGCCATAGCTGCTTCTACGGTCTGAGTTTCCATAACTTCTGCGATCACCGCCGAAGCTTCTGTGTTCTCCATAGCTTTTGTGCTCTCCAGAGCCATAGCTGCGACCTTCAGTTGAACTTGGGGTTGATGTGCTGTAAGCAGGTCTGCTTTCGTTTGTACGAGGTCTTCTGGATCTGAGCTTTCTTCCCTCGGCGGAGAATCCGCCCTTGTTGTTTTCTTCCATTGTTTTATTTGCCCTTCTTTAGGGGCCTGATTAAAAATTAATAATTGAACGGCTCACGCCGTCCGTGATGTTAGTTTATTTTAATTTGAACTTATAAGTTATCGTGCCTTCCTGCAGTGCAGGGGTCGTTTCACTGTTTCCTGGTGTAAAATGTGCCTTCATAGCGGCGGACCTTGCCGCAGCCCAAAGCTTGTCGTCACTTACCGTCGTTCCTGTGGCACCTGGCTGTGCATCAACTACATTGCCGTAGATGTCCACCTTGATGGTAACAACAACTATGCCTTCCTTCTGTACGCCATAGGCAGGGCGAGGAAGCGAGCCCACTGAATTTCTGCCCTTGAGGTGGGCATTGGCGACGCCTTCGGTCTTTCCGACCCTTGCGTTTCCGTCCGGCTGTCCGGCCTTGAATGACTCGGAAGCCTCCTTCGCTGAGTGGGGAGCGGTCGTGGACGAGTCTTTCTTGCTCATTCCAGGGAATGCCGCCCTCGGGTCAAGTTTGGGTTCCTGTTTCGGAGTAGGTACGTCGACATCTCCGAAGTTGTCCGGCTTGGTGGCCGGGGTAGTGTTGGCTTTCGCCATCGTCTTGTATGGTGACTCGCTCTTCTGGACGAGTTCAATCTCTTTCGTGCGGTCGATTGTTTCGGCCTTCGGCTGGGAGCCGCGGAAATCCTGCTTTATCTCAGGTTCCTTCTCCTCTTCGAAATCGAGTACGAACGTGCTTTCCGGAGGTGGCGGATATATGTATTTGATTCCGGTGAAGCCAAGGGTAGCGCAGGCGAGCACGTGAATGCCCACGGTGAGGATGATGCCCGTCAGCGTTGACGCGCTCTCCTGTTTCTGCCTTACTCTTTTGTACTCCTGCTGCATTATTCTGCCTGTGTGGCCAAAATTACCTTGTAATGGTTTCTCTTCGCAATGTTCATCACTGCGACGATCTCCTTGATAGGAACAGTCTCGTCTGCGTAGATTGAGAATGTAGGGTCCTCCTCATTGACGAGTTCGTTGATGAGACCGTCTTCGAGAAGTTCGAAGGCCATAGGGGCTTCGTCACCGTTGAGGTGATAGGTGTATGTCTCGTCTCCCCAGTCCTTGATCGATACGCTGACCGTAGCCTTTGCCGATACCTGTCCCGTGCTCTTCGGGAGAAGAAGCTTGAGGGCGTTAGGATTTACGAGGGTAGAGGTTACGAGGAAGAATATCAGAAGGAGGAAGACGATGTCCGTCATTGAGGACATCGACATATCTGACAGAATCTTGGTCGATCTCTTTATTGCCATATTTTATTCCTCTGTTTCGTCTGCCGGCTCGTGGAGAAGATCCATGAAGTCGATTGTCGTGCTTTCCATCTTGAAGACGAGATTTGAGATCTGCGCCGTAAGATAGTTGTATCCGAAGTATGCGAGAAGTCCGACGATGAGACCGCCGACGGTCGTGATCATCGCCGTGTAGATACCGCTTGAAAGCAGGGTGATGTCAATGTTGTTGCCTGCGTTGGCCATATTGAAGAAGGCCTGCACCATACC
>JAILCZ010000139.1 GCA_024689985.1 Bacteroidales bacterium
TGTTGATTCTTTTCATTTTAGTGTTTTGGTCAGATTCCTAAAATTAATAAAATGTCCAAAATTCTCCACTGCCCGTTTTAAAATCCTTATAGAGGCGCCATTTTATGGAGAGCGAACGGCTGATGGCTGACGAATTCCAAGCAGGAGGCGCTTATTTATGGAGAGCGAGCGGTTGACAGCGAGGGTTGTACACGTGGAGGCCGTTATTTCGGGAGAAAGCAGGTTTGCGGCAGCTGACATCCACACAGAGGCGCTTATTTATGGAGAGCGGGCGGTTGACGGCGAGGGTTGTACACGTGGAGGCCGTTATTTCGGGAGAAAGCAGGTTTGCAGCTGACGAATGCCAAGCAGGAGGGCCTAATTTTGGCCGACGGCGGTTGAGGGCGGGGAATGAAAAAAACCGGAACCTCCTGAGTGGAGATTCCGGCTGGGTGCCCGGAGCCGGGCTCGAACCGGCACGTCTTTAAAGGACATTGGATTTTGAGTCCAACGCGTCTACCAATTCCGCCATTCGGGCCAAGGCCTGGCTTGGTAGAGCCAGGTTAGAGGATTATTACTTCTCTGCCTCTTCTACGGCCTTGAAGTACTTGTATGAGTTAACCTTGAGCTCACCTGCTGCCTCTTCGTCGATAACTACGACTCCGTTAGGGTGAAGCTGAAGGGCTGAAAGTGTCACATAGTGAGATACTGGACCCTCGATTGCAGCCTGGATTGCCTTAGCCTTCTTGCTGCTGAATCCCTCGATGAGAACTTCCTTAGCGCTGCATACTGTTGCAACACCTACTGACATTGCCTGAGCAGGAACCTTGTTTACATCGTTGTCGAAGAAACGGCTGTTCACAACTCTTGTGTCGTATGTAAGAGTCATCACGCGGGTACGAGAGTTGAGTGAAGAGAATGGCTCGTTGAATGCGAGGTGACCATCCTCACCAACTCCACCAAGGAAGAGGTCGATTCCACCTGCCTCAACAATCTTCTTTTCGTACTCTTCACACTCCTTCTTGAGGTCAGGAGCGTTGCCGTCGAGGAGGTGTACGTTCTTCCTGTCGATGTCGACGTGGTTGAAGAGGTACTTGTCCATGAATGAATGGTAGCTCTCTGGATGCTCAACTGGAAGGGCAACATACTCGTCCATGTTGAATGTAACAACGTTCTTGAATGAGAGCTCGCCAGCCTTGCACATTCTTACAAGTTCGTTGTAAGTCTCAATTGGGGTTGAACCGGTTGCAAGACCGAGTACGAATGGCTCAGATGTCTTGGCTGCCTTAGCCTTGATAGCGTCAGCAATATGGTGGGCTGCCCATATGGAAGCTTCCGCCTTAGTGTCTCTGATGATTACTTTCATAATATGTTTTTAAGCTTTATTTAAAAGGAGCTACAAAAGTAACTAAAATATTTGATTATTTATTACTTTTGTGGCTCCAACACAAACTTATATGAGTAGCGAGACAATAAAGATCGTCGGTGGCGATGTATACACCCCATCAGGTGTGATCAAGGATGCCACAATCATTGTGAAGGACGGCAAGATCGCCGAAATTACGGATGGTCCTGTTGAAATTCCAGAATCCCAAACTGTTAATGCCAAAGGCTTGAGAGTAGTGCCTGGCGGAATCGAACTTCACATCCACGGAGGTGGAGGTCGCGATTATATGGAAGGCAAGGAAGACGCTTTCCGCACCGCAATGGCCGCACATATGCAGCACGGTACCACCTCACTCTACCCTACCCTGTCCTCATCATCCGTTCCTATGATTCAGGCCGCTGTCGAAGTTGCCGAGAAGCTTATGAAGGAACCCGGATCTCCGATGCTCGGACTTCATCTTGAAGGACCTTATTTCAACCCTGAGAAAGCAGGCGCACAGATGCCTGAATTCATCACTCCTCCTATCAAGAAGGACTATGAAATGATCCTTGACAATACTAACACCATCAAACGTTGGGACGAAGCTCCTGAACTTCCTGGCACAGCAGAATTCGGCCAGTGCTGCGTTAAGCACGGCGTTCTTCCTGCAATCGCCCACACCAAGGCTGAATGGCCTGACGTGAAGCTTGCCTGGGACAACGGCTTCAGACACGCGACGCACTTCTACAACGCAATGACAGGTTTCCACAACGTGCGCGAATACAAGCACGAGGGAACAGTCGAGAGCGTTTACGCAATTGAAGATATGTCTGTAGAAATGATTGCCGACGGCATTCACGTTCCTCCGACAATCCTCAGGATGATTTATCAGGTCAAGGGTGTCGAGAGAACTGCCCTTATCACGGATGCCCTTGCAGTATCCTGCTCAGACAGCTCTACCGCATTCGACCCACGCGTCATCATCGAGGACGGCGTATGCAAGCTTTCTGACCGCTCAGCGCTCGCAGGAAGTATCGCAACGATGGACAGACTCATCAAGACCTGCGTAGAGAAGGCTGGTATTCCTTTCTGCGACGCAGTGAGAATGTCTTCAGAGACACCTGCCAGAATTATGGGAATCCTCGACAGAAAGGGAACCCTCGAGAAGGGCAAGGACGCTGACATCGTATTCTACGATTCAGAGGAGAACCTCAAATTCGTCATGGCTTACGGTAAGATCATCAGAAACGACCTCCAGTAATACATACGGATACATAACATACGGAAGCCCCCTGCATCACCGATGCAAGGGGCTTTTAATTTCATATCCTGTAACGGCCGCTTACTTTATGAAGTCCGTCTTGAGGAGGATGTTCTTCTCTTCAGGGGAAACATTTCCGCGGAGCATCTTCTGGAACAGGTCGAACGAACGGAGTGCGATTTCATTCAGAGGCTGCACGATGTGCGGTATCGCAGGTTCCGAAAGGTTATAGACATCGCTCTCATCGAAGCAGACGAGATCGACCTCCTTATTATATTCCATACCCACGGCGTGCATAGCGCTGAAGGCAAGGATGGCCATACGCTTTGAAGGGAAGATGAATCCTTCCACACCCCTGGCCTTGGCATCCTTCATTATCTCGAGAACCTCAGCCTCGGCGTTTGACGATGAAGATGAGATTTTATGGACATTGATATTGTCCTCAAGGCCTGCGGCCTTCATTGCGTTCTCATAGCCTGACACCCTGTCTACAAGGCTCTGGATATCGAGGGAATAAGAAAGCATCTCCACCTTCTTACGGCCCTCATTTATAAGGTATTCAGCAGCCTGACGCCCTGAATGAACATTGTCCACGAGAACTCTTCCGAAATAATCTCCAGGGACATCGCGGTCCACGATGACGGTAGGGATATTGTAAAACTGCATACGCTCCAGGATAGGCTCACTGCCTGGACACGGAGCGACTATGAGGCCCTCCACATTATATCCTATCATAGCATCTATGAGCTGGCTGAACTTAGGAGCGCTCTCGTCAGAAGAAGCAAAGATGACTGTATATCCGGCCTTATATGCGATGTTTTCGATGTTGCGGCACATCTCCGCAAAGAAAGGACTGGCGATGTCGGTGATGATCACAGCCAGAGTATGGGATCTGCCGCTTCGCAGAGAGGCCGCCGCATTGTTACGCTTGTAGCCAAGCTTCTGCGCAACGTATAAAACCCTCGCCGCCGTATTAGGATTGACCGGGCAGTCCAGCTGACCGTCTTCTCCCACCTTGGCGTTGAGTACGAAAGAAACAAGGGTAACGGATACTCCTGCCTCTTTGGCCACGTCTCTGATCGTTACTTTTTTCATATATCCCATTTTATCGTTTTAATTTGCAAATGTATTAAAATTCGCATAAAAAGAAAAAGGCCTCCCTTGCGGGAAGCCTTTCGGTATATCAAAGTAGAAATTACTCTGCCTTTGGTGCCTCTTCAGCTGGAGCCTCTGCCTTAGGAGCCTCAGCTGCTGGAGCAGCCTCAGCCTTCTTTGCACGGCTACGACGAGTTGTCTTCTTAGCTTCCTTCTTTGTAGAAGAAGCAAGAGCTGCCTCGTTGAAGTCAACAAGCTCGATAAGTGCCATCTCAGCTGCGTCACCCTGACGGAAACCTACGTGAAGAACACGGGTATATCCACCTGGACGATCTGCAACCTTAGGTGCTACAGTGCGGAAAAGCTCTGCAACAGCGTTCTTGTCCTTAAGGTAGCTGAATACAACACGACGAGAATGAGTAGAGTCATCCTTGCTCTTAGTGATAAGAGGTTCAACGTAAGACTTGAGAGCCTTAGCCTTGGCAACAGTAGTGGTGATTCTCTTGTTGAGGATCAGTGATGATGCCATATTGGCGAGGAGGGCCTTACGGTGTCCGCTCTTGCGACCAAGATGATTTACTGATTTATTGTGCCTCATAATTAATCGTTCTTTTTCTTTGGTTCAATATTATACTTGGACACATCCATTCCGAATGAGAGCTTCATCTTGTCAACGAGGATGTCGATCTCGTTCAGACTCTTCTTACCGAAGTTTCTGAACTTCATAAGCTCTGTTCTTGAGTATGAAACAAGGTCAGCGAATGTGTCGATGTCTGCCGCCTTAAGACAGTTGTAAGCTCTGACTGAGAGACCCATGTCTGAAAGCTTGGTGAGAAGGAGATGTCTCATTCTGAGTGACTCTTCATCGAGCTCCTTAGAATCAGACTCAACTGATGTGTCGAGAGCCATCTTCTTGTCATCTGTAAACAGCTTGAAGTGGTAGATAAGGATGTTTGCCGCATCCTGGAGAGCTGCATCTGGAGAGATTGAACCATCGGTCTCAATCTCAAGATTCAGCTTTTCGTAGTCGGTCTTCTGCTCTACGCGCCAGTTCTCCACTGTCCAGTTCACCTTTCTGATAGGAGTGTAGATAGCATCTACCGGAATAGTTCCGATAGGTGTGTTCTCGTCCCTGAGTTCCTCTGCAGGCACGAAACCGCGACCCTTTGTGATGGTGATGGCGATATCGAGCTTAACTGAAGGCTCAAGAGAACAGATGTGCTGTTCAGGGTTCAACACCTGGAAAGAAGACAATCCCTTTGAAATTTCCTCTGCGGTAAACTCCTGTTTGCCGGTGATAGTAATGTTTGCTACCTCTGTATCAACAGAATCAACCATTCTCTTGAAACGAACCTGCTTGAGGTTGAGAATGATGTCCTGCATACCTTCGATCACGCCCGGGATAGTTGCGAACTCCTGGTCCACACCCGAGATCTTGATCTGACTGATAGCAAAACCTTCCAGTGAGGCCAAAAGAATCCTGCGAAGAGCGTTACCGATTGTCTGTCCGTATCCAGGCTCAAGTGGTCTGAATTCGAAACGGCCAACGGTATCTGTTCCTTCGAGCATTATGACCTTGTCCGGTTTCTGAAATGCTAAGATTGCCATAATAATTCTTTTAGGTGTTATTTATTACTTAGAGTAGAGATCGACGATGAGCTGCTCGTTGATGTTCTCAGGGATGTCCTGACGTGTAGGAACGTTGAGGAACTTAGCTGAGAGAGTCTGAGCGTTGAACTCGATCCAAGAATACTTGGTTGCAGATGCAACGGCGTTCTGGATGACCTCAAGGCTCTTTGAGCGCTCCCTAACTGCGATGACGTCACCTGGCTTAACGTGTGTTGAAGCGATGCTTGCAACCTCACCGTTGAGAGTGATGTGACCGTGGTTAACGAGCTGACGTGCAGCTGCTCTTGATGGAGCTACACCCATACGGTAAACGACATTGTCAAGTCTTGACTCGAGGAGGAAGAGGAGGTTCTCACCCTTCTGACCTGCCATACGGCTGGCTCTGTCGTATGTATTGTGGAACTGGCGCTCGAGGATTCCGTACATATACTTAACCTTCTGCTTCTCTTTGAGCTGAGTACCATATTCCTTTGACTTCTTACGCTTTGCAGCAAGTCCGTGCTGTCCCGGAGGGTAATTTCTCTTTTCGAAATCCTTGTCTGCTCCGAAAATAGGCTCACCGAACTTACGAGCGATCTTTGTACTTGGACCTGTATATCTTGCCATAGTAATTCTGCTTTAAAATGATTAAACTTTACGACGGCCCTTAGGTCTACATCCGTTGTGAGGGATCGGAGTTACGTCAACGATCTCTGTAACGGTAATGCCTGCGTTGTTGATAGTTCTGATTGCTGACTCACGTCCTGCACCAGGACCCTTAACGTATACCTTCACCTTGCGGAGACCAGCGTCAAATGCTGTCTTAGCAGCATCCTCAGCTGCCACCTGGGCTGCATACGGAGTGTTCTTCTTAGAACCTCTGAAACCGCTCTTACCAGCTGAAGACCAAGAGATAACCTGGCCCTGGTTGTTTGTGAGAGCGATGATGACGTTGTTGAAGGTTGATGAAATATGGGCTTCGCCATAAGCTTCAACCTTGACAACTCTCTTTGTTGCTGTTGTTTTCTTTGCCATAATTCATCCAGTTTACTTAGTTGCCTTCTTCTTGTTGGCAACGGTCTTCTTCTTACCCTTTCTGGTACGTGCGTTGTTCTTTGTGCTCTGACCACGTACAGGAAGGCCTGAGCGGTGACGGATTCCGCGGTAGCATCCGATATCCATAAGACGCTTGATATCAAGCGCTACAGATGAACGGAGCTCACCCTCGATCTTGTATTCCTCACCAATCTTAGTACGGATTGCAGCGACCTGATCGTCACTCCAATCGCCCACCTTAATGTCGTAATCGATACCACACTCATCGAGAATCTTCTTTGATGAGCTGAGGCCGATTCCGAAGATATAGGTAAGACCTATAACTCCTCTTTTGTTGTTTGGTAAATCAACACCGGCGATTCTTGCCATAATCTATACTTAACTTTATTTGTTATACTTTTTTCCTGGGAAAAAATCCCCGGCATTTTATCCCTGGCGCATCTTGAACTTAGGATTCTTCTTGCAGATGACGTAAAGTTTGCCCTTACGTCTTACGATCTTGCAATCCTCGCTGCGCTTCTTGATGGATGTTTTGACTTTCATATTGTGAAAAATTTTATTTGTATCTGAAAGATATTCTGCCCTTAGTAAGATCATAAGGTGAAATCTCAACTCTGACCTTGTCTCCAAGGAGGATGTGGATGAAATTCATTCTCATCTTACCGGAGATGTTACAAAGGAGGACATGGCCATTCTCCAACTCGACCTTGAACATTGCGTTAGGAAGAGTTTCAACGACGATTCCGTCCTGTTCTATTGCTACTTGTTTCGACATTAAAATATCACTTTAAATCTTATAATTGCTCTTTCTCGATAAAATCGAAGGTTGACAGCTGTTCAGCCTTGCCCTTTCGAACAACAACCGTGAGCTCAAAATGTGCCGCATTCTTATGATCAGCTGTATGTACTGCCCAACCGTTTCTAGCTAAATACACACCTCTTGATCCTGCGTTGATCATTGGCTCTATGCAGATCACCATTCCGTCCGTCAGTCTTGCACCGCTTCCTGGTTTTCCGTAGTTAGGAATTCCAGGAGCCTCGTGCATCTCCTTTCCGAGTCCGTGACCTTCAAGTTCACGTACGACGGAGAAACCGAATGACTCTGCATATGATTGCACCGCGTGTCCGATGTCGCCGGTTCTGTTACCTGCTACAGCAGCCTCGATTCCCTTATAGAGGGAAGCCTTGGTAACGTCCAGGAGTTTCTGGGTCTCAGCATCCACTTCCCCTACCGGGTAAGTGTAAGCTGAGTCACCATTATAACCTTTGTAGAGCGTTCCAATGTCAGCGGTAAAGATGTCTCCCTCTTTGAGGACGTAGTCTGACGGAAAACCGTGGACCACGACATCGTTTACCGATGCACAGATTGCTGCAGGAAAGCCTTCAAATCCCAAGAAGCTCGGAATAGCGCCATGATCGCGAATGAAAGTCTCGGCTACCCTATTCAACTCTGCAGTTGTCACACCTGGGGCGACCCTTTTACCGACTTCCGCCAGCGTCTTCGAGACGAGTATGGCATTTTCACGTAAAAGCTCTATTTCTTCTTCTGTCTTTGGCTTGACCATCTTCCTTGCTCTTTTTTAACAAAATTACATACCTGAGCGGCCAGTGAGACGACCGGTCTTCATAAGACCATCGTAGTGGCGCATCAGCAAATAGCTTTCAATCTGCTGGAGAGTATCGAGGACTACACCTACAAGGATAAGGAGGGATGTACCTCCGAAGAAGCTTGCAAATGCGTTGCTTACTCCGAGTTTCATTGCGAAAGCAGGGAGGATTGCGATAAGAGCGAGGAATACTGATCCAGGGAGAGTTACTCTTGACATAATTGCGTCAAGGTAATTCACCGTAGACTTTCCAGGCTTTACTCCAGGGATGAATCCGCCGTTCTTCTTCATATCCTCTGCCATTGCCGTAGGATTTACGGTCACAGCTGTATAGAAGAATGTGAAGAGGACAACGAGTAATCCGAAAGTGAAATTGTACCAGAATCCAGTATAGTTGCCGAAGGTAGCTGCAAGACCCTGAGTAGCCTCGAACTTCGAGAATACGATAGGGAACAGCATCAACGCCTGAGCGAAGATGATAGGCATAACGCCTGCTGCATTGATCTTGAGCGGGATGTACTGGCGGACTCCGCCGTACTGCCTGTTGCCGATAACCCTCTTAGCATACTGAACAGGAACTCTTCTGACACCCTGTACGAGAGCGATTGCAGCTACAAGTACGAGGAACCAGATGATGAATTCCACGACGAGGAGAAGCGGACCACCGTTAGTAGTAGTGAACTTCTCACCGACCTCAGCGATGATTGCTGAAGGGAAGCGGGCAACGATACCGATCATAATTATGAGGGAAATACCGTTACCGATACCTCTGTCTGTAATTCTTTCACCGAGCCACATGACGAACATCGAACCTGCCATAAGAATGATGGTAGAAACGATTCTGAACATGAAGTCGGACCAACCAAGTTTTTCAACTGCGAAGATAGCCTCACCAGGAATCTGGGTGTTGATCGCAGCCATATAAGCAGGGCCCTGAATGCAGAGGATAAGGATGGTCAGATATCTTGTAATCTGATTCATCTTCTTTCGGCCACTTTCTCCCTCCATCTGCATCTTTCTGAAGTAAGGGACGAACACTCCAAGGAGCTGTACTACGATGGATGCTGAAATGTAAGGCATCACACCGAGTGCGAAGATCGAAGCATTTCCGAATGCTCCGCCGGAGAACATATTCAGGAGGCCGACGAGACCGTCCTGGGTAGTATCCTGGAGGTTGGCGAGCATATTAGCGTCAATTCCAGGAAGAACCACAAAACAGCCAAGTCTATAAACGAGCACCAAGAGAAGCGTATAAACGATTCTCTTGCGGAGCTCTTCAATCCTGAAGATGTTCTTGATTGTCTCTATGAACTTCTTCATTGCTTATATTATTCAATTACAGTTGCCTTTCCGCCGGCAGCCTCGATCTTAGCTACAGCTGACTTTGAGAATGCATCAGCGGTAACCTGAACGGCTGCGCTGATTTCGCCGTTGCCGAGAACCTTTACAAGTTCATTCTTAGCGGCAAGGCCTGCCATCTTGATGTCTTCTGTATTGATCTCGTTCTTACCGAACTTTTCTGCAAGAGCAGCGATAGCCGCTACATTGACAGCCTTGTACTCAACACGTGTAGGATTCTTGAAACCTCCCTTAGGGATACGTCTCTGGATAGGCATCTGGCCACCCTCGAATCCGATCTTGTGTGAATATCCGGCACGTGCCTGAGCGCCCTTGGTACCACGGGTAGCTGTACCACCCTTACCAGAGCCTTCTCCACGACCTACTCTCTTGCTATTCTTTGTTGCACCTGCTGCAGGTTTCAAATTTTCCAGTTTCATCTCTTAGTCCTCCAAATTAGATTTCTTCAACAACTACGAGGTGACGTACCTTGGCGAGCTGGCCTTCGGTAACAGGATTCTTCTCAACCTCTACTGTCTGGTGAAGTCTGTGGATACCAAGAGTCTTGAGATTTGCGATCTGTCTCTTGGTTGAACCATTCTTGCTCACCACCTGTGTAATCTTATATTTTGCCATTGCTTAAGTCTCCTATCCGTTAAATACCTTAGACATAGGAACTCCGCGAAGGCCTGCTACAGTGTAAGCGTCTCTCATCTCTGTAAGGGCTGCTACAGTAGCCTTTACGAGGTTGTGAGGGTTTGATGATCCCTTAGACTTTGCAAGCACATTCTGGATACCAGCAGACTCGAATACGGCACGCATAGCACCACCGGCCTTAACACCGGTACCAGGAGCTGCAGGCTTCATGAATACGCGTGAGCCACCGAATTTTGCTTCCTGCTCGTGAGGAATGGTAGTGTTGATTACAGGAATCTTCACGAGATTCTTCTTTGCATCTTCAACACCCTTAGCGATAGCGGCTGTAACAACATTGGCTTTTCCAAGACCATAGCCTACAACGCCGTTCTCGTCACCTACGACTACAATTGCTGCGAAGCGGAAGTGACGACCACCCTTAGTAACCTTTGTTACTCTCTGGATGGCGACAAGTCTGTCCTTAAGCTCAAGATCAGATGTCTTTACTCTTTTAACATTTGTATTTGCCATAGTCTTTCAATTAGAAATTAAGGCCACCTTCACGGGCAGCGTCAGCCAAACTTTTAACTCTGCCGTGGAAAAGATAACCACCACGGTCGAATGCGATAGTAGTGATACCCTTAGCCAGTGCGCGCTCAGCAATTGCCTTGCCTACGATTGCGGCAGCCTCGATACCGCTCTTACCCTTTGTCTCAGCAGCAAGAGCCTTGTCGTTTGATGCAGCAGCCACGAGAGTCTTGCCCTGCTGGTCATCGATGACCTGGACATAGATCTGCTTGTTGCTTCTGAATACGACCATTCTAGGTTTTTCAGCTGTACCGTTCACGTGCTTACGTATACGGTAGTGAATCCTTCTTCTTCTTTCTATTCTGTTCAATGCCATAATTCAGTCCTCCTATTATTTAGCTGAAGCGGTCTTGCCGGCCTTGCGACGGAGCTGCTCGCCGACGAACTTGATACCCTTGCCCTTATAAGGCTCTGGTGCACGGAATGAACGGATCTTAGCTGCAACCTGTCCGATAAGCTGCTTGTCGCTGCTCTTGAGGATAAGGAGTGGGTTTTCACCCTTCTTAACCTGAGGAACCTCAGCCTTAATCTCTGCTGGAAGCTGGAGGTGAATCTCGTGTGAGTAACCGAGAGAGAATGCGAGGATTCCCGCACCCTTGTCTTCTACGCGGTAACCGACACCGACGAACTCCTGCTTGATTTCATATCCAGTTGATACACCTACAACCATGTTGTGTACGAGTGCGCGGTAGAGACCGTGCATTGAACGGTGACGTGGGAGATCTGTAGGACGCTCGAACTTGATTTCATTGTCCTCAATGGTGACCTTGATATCAGCATCAACTTTCTGGCTGAGCTCACCAAGAGGTCCTTTAACCTTCACAACGTTGCCAGGGAGAAGCTCTGCGCTCACCTTGTCCGGAAGGCTTACAGGTAATTTACCAATTCTTGACATTATTCGTTTCTTTTAATATTAATAAACGTAGCATATAACCTCACCGCCGACGTTGAGTTCCTTAGCCTCCTTGTCAGTGATGATACCCTTTGATGTTGAGAGGATAGCGATTCCGAGTCCGTTGAGGACGCGTGGCATATTCTCTACATCAGTGTACTTACGAAGACCTGGGGTTGACACGCGCTGAATCTTCTTGATAGCGGCAGCCTTGGTCTGTGGATGGTACTTGAGGGCGAGTTTGATTGTACTCTGTGGTTCAGCCTCAACAAGCTTGTAGCTGAGGATGTAACCCTTTTCACAAAGGATCTTGGTGATTGCGAGCTTCATCTTTGAAGCAGGAATCTCAACAACCTTCTTACCTGCGAGGTAAGCGTTGCGAACCCTTGTAAGATAATCTGCAATTGGATCAGTCATTGTTTTTGTTAATTTTTAGAACCGGCGTCGGATGACGCCCGATATCCGAATTGTTAATAAATATAAGTAATTTTCAACTTTCTGTTACCAGCTAGCCTTCTTGACTCCTGGGATGAGACCATTGCTGGCCATCTCACGGAACTGCATACGGCTGAGGCCGAAGGCACGCATATAACCCTTTGGACGTCCTGTAAGGGAGCAACGGTTATGAAGACGTACCGGAGATGCGTTCTTAGGGAGCTTGTCAAGTGCTGCGTAATCGCCAGCCTCCTTAAGTGCCTTTCTCTTCTCGGCGTACTTAGCAACGAGCTTCGCGCGCTTTACTTCGCGGGCTTTCATTGATTCTTTTGCCATCTTTTATCTTATTTATTGTTTTTCTTGAAAGGCAGACCGAATGCTTCGAGAAGAGCGTGAGCCTCCTCATCAGTCTTTGCTGTTGTAACGAATGTGATTTCCATTCCGTGGATCCTAGGGTTCTTGTCGATCTCAACCTCTGGGAAGATGATCTGCTCCTTAAGACCAAGAGTGTAGTTACCCTGACCGTCAAGCTTGCCAGCGATACCGTTGAAGTCGCGGATACGTGGAAGTGAAACGCGGATAAGTCTCTCGAGGAACTCATACATCTTCACGTCACGGAGAGTAACCTTGACGCCGATTGGCATTCCCTTACGGAGGTGGAAGTTAGAAATATCTTTCTTTGAAGAAGTGAGGACAGCCTTCTGACCTACGATGGTTGAAAGCTCTGCTGCTGCCTCCTCTACGAGTTTCTTGTCTGCTACTGCCTCACCGATACCCTCGTTGATTGTGATCTTGACGAGTCTAGGTGCCTGCATTACAGTTTCATAAGAGAACTTCTTGACGAGGGCAGGAACAATCTCCTCCTTGTATGTCTTCTTGAGAGCAGGAACATATCCTGCTGGAAGTGCTGCAGAAACAGCTGGGGTAGTTTTCTTTGCCATTACTTAATCTCCTCTCCTGATTTCTTAGCAAAACGAACCTTCTTTCCGTCAACCATCTTGAAGCCGACGCGAGTTGCCTTACCTGTTGCAGGATCAACAATCTGAAGGTTTGAAATGTGAATACCAGCCTCCTGCTTGATGATACCACCCTGAGGCTGCTTTGAATTAGGTTTGGTATGCTTGCTGACCATATTGATTCCTTCAACGATAACACGGTCATTTGCTGGACTGACAGAAAGGACCTTTCCAGTCTTAGTCTTGTCATTTCCGGCGATCACTACAACGGTGTCGCCCTTTTTGATTTTCAACTTGTTCATGTCTATCGAATATTAAAGGACCTCAGGAGCGAGTGAAACAACTTTCATATAATTTTCACGAAGCTCTCTGGCTACAGGGCCAAAGATACGTGTTCCGCGGAGCTCTCCGGCGCCGTTGAGAAGAACGCACGCATTGTCATCGAAACGGATGTAAGAACCATCTGGACGACGGATCTCCTTCTTTGTGCGAACTACGACAGCCTTTGACACTGAACCCTTCTTGGCGTCGCCGCCAGGGATAGCGCTCTTCACTGCTACGACGATCTTGTCGCCGACTGATGCATAACGGTGGTTTGTTCCTCCAAGCACACGGATACAAAGAACTTCCTTTGCACCGCTGTTGTCAGCCACCTGTAAACGTGATTCCTGCTGTATCATAATGCTACTTTGCTTTTTCTACGATTTCTACTAATCTCCAGTTCTTTGTCTTGCTGAGAGGACGGGTCTCCATGATGCGGACTGTATCACCTACACCGCACTCATTCTTGTCATCCTGAGCAACGAACTTTGTGGTCTTCTTGACGAACTTGCCGTACAATGGGTGCATTTCCTTAACCTTGACTGCAACAACGATGGTCTTATCCATCTTGTCGCTGACCACTACACCGATTCTTTCCTTACGAAGATTTCTTTCCATAAGACAAAAAATTACTTCTGATTCTTTTCTTTCTCAGCAAGGATAGTGATCATTCTGGCAATATCCTGTCTGGTCTTCTTAAACTTTGACGTATCCTCTAATGGAGAGATAGCGTGGTTGAGCTTCATATTATCGAGATTGCTCTTCTCAACCTGAATGCGGTCCTGCAGATCTGCAACGGACATCTCGCGTACTTCTGATACTTTCATTTTACAGTCTCTTCATTAAATTATTCAACATAGTCTCTGCGGACAACAAACTTGGTTGCAACAGGGAGCTTGTTAGCTGCAAGACGCATAGCTTCCTTAGCAATTGCAAGAGATACGCCCTCTGCCTCGAAAAGGATACGGCCTGGGGTAACAGGAGCAACGAATCCCTGAGGATCACCCTTACCCTTACCCATACGGGTATCAAGAGGCTTCTTAGTGAATGGCTTGACAGGGAAGACTCTGATCCAGATCTGACCTTCACGGTTCATGTAACGAGAGATTGCCTGACGAGCAGCCTCGAGCTGCTGTGCTGTAAGCCAACAATTTTCAAGGGTCTTGATGCCGAAAGAACCAAATGCAAGCTGGTTTCCTCTACCAGAGTTACCCTTCATGCGGTTCTTCTGTTCCCTTCTAAATTTTGTTCTCTTAGGTTGTAACATTTCTGTATTACTTTAAAATTATTTCCTAATTTTATCCAACTAATTGAGTTTCAGCTGGTTGGGCATAGTTGTCCTCAATTTTTGGATTGCAAAGATAGTGAAAATTCCTGGATTTGAAAGACTTTTTGAAAAATATTTGAACTTTTTCGACACGGAATTTCAACACCTAACTAATTGGTATTTCAAGAAGTTACGCAACCAGTCAAAAAAAAGTTGAACGCATTTTCGACACACGATATCGGACCTTATTTTTTATGCGTAAATTTGCCTCCGTGAAAACCGTCAGACCAAATATAAAAGCCGTCATTGCAGCAGCCCTGCTCCTCGCGACCAGCCTGGAGCCGGCATTCGCCCAGTTCGGCCTATGGAGACGGAAACCCTCCCAGAAACAGCGTCCGGCGGTTGTACACGACGACCCCAAGAGCCTGATGCATTTCGAGATCATCGAAGGCGACACCGTATATTTCGACATCCTGAACCCGTCCGTAGTCCATACGCGCAGGAAGAAGGGCAAGCAGTGGAGAAAGTATTACAGGCTCGTTTACAACTTCAACAAAGTCTATCCATACACGGCAATAGCTCACAAGCTGGAACACGAAGCCGACAGCACCATTGCGGCAAGGCATATGAACAAGAAGGAAAGGCAGGAATATATAAAAGGTGTACAGAAAGAACTTCTCCACACCTTCGAGCCTGTCATCCGACATATGACAATTTCCCAGGGCGCACTGCTCATCCGACTGGTGGACAGAGAGCTGGGGAGAACGACCTACGCCATAATCAAGGACTACAGGAGCGGACTGGCAGCCGGCTTCTGGCAGGGCGTGGCAAGACTGTTCGGGCAGAACCTGAAGAACAGATACGACCCGGAAGGTGCTGACAAAGAAACCGAGGAATTAGTCAAGGCGTGGGAAAACGGAACCTTCCCGCAAATCTACTATTCCGTCTTCGGCAACTGGCCGGAAGAAACGGAAATACCGTCGAAATACAGATAGGAAGACTCGCTGAGCCAGTCTTTCATTACGAGGAGGCGGGAACCGCTCTCCCCTACAGGCATATCCACGTGACAGTGGTAATGGCCAAAGATGAAATAATCAATCTTGTTTTCAGCGGCGAAAGACTCACAGAACTTGTAGAGTGATTCTTCCTTTCCCCTGAACTGATAATCAAACCTGAACTTCTTCTTTCTGCTGGATTTTGACCAGCCGTTTCCGAAACGGAAGGCAAGAGTCGGATGAAGAAGGCTGAAAAGGCCCTGGAAGAAAGGATGGCGGAAGCCCCAGCGCATCAGTTTGTACAGCCTGTAACCCGGACCGAGACCGTCTCCGTGTCCAAGGCAGAACTTCTTGCCTGCGATATCCACGACGTAAGGCTGCTGCAGAATTTCAATGCCGAGGTCCTGGAAATAATGGAAACACCATATATCGTGGTTTCCCTGGAAGAACTTGACCTTGACACCATTGTCCATAAGGTCGAGAAGCTCCGCGAAGACCCTTACATAGCCCTTCGGAACGACATCCCTGTATTCATACCAGAAATCCCAAATATCACCAAGGAGATAGACGGCGTCCGTCGTGTCTCTCGGGATTGACTTGAGGAATTTCACGAAACGGGCCTCGCGGTCCGCGGGATCGCATAATCTAAGGCCCAGATGAACATCGGAGACGAAATATGTAAGGTTACGAGTCAATGCCCTAAGCGAAATAAACGATCAGGCCACCTACTATGAAACAGTAGAAGCTGAACCAATAAAGGCTGGCCTTCTTGACGATTGCAATCATCACCTTGCAGGCGAAGAGGCCGGAAATGAATGCGGCCATAAAACCACAGAACAGAGGGAAGAGGTCCATTCCGTAGGAATTCGGATCAGGAGTGACAACTGATTGGACGACGCTGATCAGCTGCTCTCCGATGATAGGCACGAGAACCATAAGGAAGGAGAACTGAGCGACGACGCTTCTCTTGACTCCGGAGACAAGGCCAATGGCGATGGTGGTGCCGGAACGCGAAAGTCCAGGAGCGACGGCGCAGGCCTGAGCCATACCTACGAATATTGCCTGAAGATATGAAATTCCGTTCCTGTGATTGTTCAGGACGTCCTTGACAATGAAAATTCTTGAAGCCAAGTCTGAAAAAACAAGGATGACGCCCGTTGCAATAAGGAAGATGCCGACCTGATCAAAGGAGGTGAACATCCTCTCGACAGTCTCCCTGAGGAAGACGCCCACGATGAATACCGGGATCATGGAAACGGCAATCTTGAGGAAGTAATCCATCTCGTCATTGTACTTGAACTGAAGGACACCTTTGATGAGGGCCCAGATCTGTTCCCTGAAAACTACGATAGTAGCGAAAACAGTGGCCATATGAACGGTGACCGTAAAATCAAGGAATCCCTCGGAGCTCACGCCGAGCAGACGCTGGAAAATTATGAGATGTCCGCTGCTGCTGACGGGGAGAAATTCAGTGAGGCCCTGTACCAGGCCGAGAATCAATGCGTCCAACCAATTCATTTACTCTTCCTCCTTGCTATTTTCCTTGTTCATTATGGCAATGATTTCAATGACGATGCCGACGAGAATCACGGCCGGAGCCAGGACGAGTCGTCTGAAATCAAACATTGCGTAGTTAAACACATTAGGGTCGTCGCTTCCGCCGCCGATCATCAGCACATAGCCGAGGATCATTACCAGAAGTCCTATGATAAACAATTTGAAACCCTTGGGGGTCATTGCCATTTTATCCATAATCAATAATATAGTTCATCCTTGTCGAGGGAAACCAGCTTTCCGACGACGAAATAAGTACTGAGCACGCATATCACGATGCCGGCGCAGACCATGACGCCCGCACAGGCGAACATCATAGGAAGGCTCAATATAGCAAAAAGCTGGGCGAATTCCTCGTGAATCACATATAGAATGACGCCGAGATATGCCACGGCAAGAGATGCGGCTATGAATCCCTGAAGCACGGCCTGACCCAGGAAAGGAGCCCTGATGAAGGCCTTGGTCGCTCCTACGAGCCTCATTGTCCTGATTGTGAACCTCCTTGAGAACACGTTCAGCCGGACGGTGTTGTTGATCAGAACGAAGGATATGAAGAGAAGCAGGGCGATGAATACGCCCAGGAACAATGTGATCTTTTCGATGTTCTGGTTGAGAGCCGAAACGAGTGACTTCTGATAGACCACCTCATCCACGAGAGGAGATGAGCTCAAGGCTCCGGTCACGAGGTCCAGGCTGTCGGTGGCGACATACTCGGCCTTCAGATTGACGACGACGGAAATAGGGACAGGAGATGTCTCGAAGACACTGAGGAAATCACTTCCCAGCATATCCGACATTTCCGCGATGCCCTGCTCCTTTGACACGTACTCCGAACTTCTGATGAATTTCAGCGAATCGACCTCGGCCTTGTACTCAAGGGCTTCAGTCTCTTCAACCTCAGGCTTCAGCAGAACTGAGACCTGCATATTTTCCTTGAAATAATTGGATACGCTGCGCGCATTCAGAAGAAGGAGGGTAGCAATGCCGACAAGAAGAAGGACGAGACTGATACTGATGACGGTAGAAAGGTACGCGTTCGCGAGCCTTCTGCGTTCCATTTTTTTCTCTTTTTTACTCTGTCCTTTGGCCATAAACACATTCCACCCAAATTGGGTTCAAATATAGTGAAACTTCGAAATATCAAAAAAAATTCTTACCTTTGAGTACTAATGCGTCCGACGCAAATCTAAAAGACGAAGAAATGGAAAATCCTATAAAAAGAGTCCTTTTTGTAAACTCAGAGATAACACCTTATCTCCCGGAAACAGAAATCTCTAAAATCGGAAGATACCTCCCGCAGGGAATTCAGGAAAGAAAAAGGGAAATCCGTTCCTTTATGCCACGTTATGGCTGCATTAACGAAAGAAAGAACCAGCTTCACGAGGTAATCCGCCTTTCCGGAATGAACATCATCATCGGAGACGTCGACCACCCTCTCGTAATCAAAGTAGCTTCCATCTCAGCTGCCAGAATTCAAGTATACTTCATTGACAATGAAGACTACTTCAAGAGAAAGCAGGTGGCATACGACCTCGACGGCAAATTCTTCGAGGACAATGCCGAAAGAGCGATCTTCTTCGCAAGAGGCGTTCTTGAAACTGTCAAGAAGCTCCGCTGGGCCCCTGACGTCATCCATTGCCAGGGCTGGATTTCGCACATTCTCCCTGCATACCTCAAGAAGGCATACAAGGACGACCCTATTTTTGAAAACAGCAAAGTAGTAACGTCAATATACAATGACACGCCAAAAGAGGCCTTCTCAGAGAATTTCCGCGACCTGGCGGCCTTCGGAAGCCTCTCCAAGGAAGACCTTCCTCTGCTGGAGAAACCAGATGGCATAAATCTTGCTCGAACAGCTATCCAGTACTCAGACGGCGTAATTCTCGGCTCACCGGACGTTGATCCGGCGATTCTGGAAAATATTGGAGACATTCCGGTCCTGAAATACGATGCAGAATCGATTTCAACCGGCGCATATATAGACGAGTACAACAAATTTTACGATCAGTTGTAACCCACAAATGAAGAATCTCAGCTTATTGCGCAGATTATCAGGAGGAGCAGCAGCACTTTTCTGCTGCTTCTCTTGCGTAGATGTCAACAGCGAAATGGGACAGAACCTGCTCCCTACGAACCAGCAGTACGACATTTACACCACAGAGTTTTACATCGATGATATGGAACTGAGAATGGCGGACAGCCTTTCAGCATATTCATCAACGAGGATGACGCTCGGAGCAATCCGCGACGACACATACGGCCTTACGACCCGTGCCACGGCAATCACCCTCGTTCCGCTCACCGACTCTCTCGACTTCGGCGAGAATCCCGTGTTCAGACAGTTCCACTTCTGCGCGACCAGGGACACGATATCCATTCCATCGGAGGATGAAAGATACATCATCCAGAACGTGAATGTATATGAGCTCAGCGAGCCTATTTCCGAGGACGATTATTTCTGCGGCACCAGCCTGAAATACAATCCGACGATCATCAGCAAGGGAAGGCCGATCTACACCGGAGGCGATTCCCTCTCGTTCGACTTCACTCAGAGCTTCGGCGAGAAGTATATGCAGATCCTCCAGAGCGACCTCGACACCCTTCCTGACTACCTCAAGAAATTCCCGGGAATCTATATGACCGTGGACGAGCCTATCGGAAACGGCGGACGAATCGATATGTTCAACGTCGGCATCGAATACGACTCATCATACGGCTACCTCACAGGAACCTATGCAGAGCTCAAATTCACCGGCACATACGATAACGAAAGAATCGACACCTCGTTCTTCTTCTATTACGGACCTACCGAGATCACGGCAGCTGATTCAGTTCTGTACAACAGCGGAACCCTCACCCAGTATGCATTCAACACTTCCACCTACAGTTCGGACAACCTCGTAGGCTCGGCAAACGGCGCCACAATCAACGTAGAAGGAGCAGCGGGAGTCAAGCCAGTACTCAGCGCAGCAATGCTCAGGGAGAAGGCCCGCGAAGCCATCAAGGGCTACTGCGACCCGGACGATGCCATCATCACGAAGGCGACCGTCGTTCTTCCGTTCGTTAATCCGGACAACTACGAAGACCTGGCATACTATCCTCCGAGACTCTGTCCTAACGTCAAGGTACACACGGACACGGCGGTATATTATGCAAACCTCACCGACTACTCCATCAGCACGGAGAATCAGGGCGACATCAACAGGATGCAGGGCACATACACGCCGGACATCACCTACCATATCCAGCAGATCATAAACGACGAAGACAAGGCCACATCTAACTATGACGTCTGGTTCCTGGTCAACGCAAGCACGGAGACCACCACGACGACAAGCGCCAACTCAGACCTCTCCGACTACTACACACAACTTGCATACTCAAGCTACTATAACAGTATGTACGGCGGATACGGCAGCAGCTATGGCAGCAGCTACAGCAACTACTACAGCTATATGCTCGCAGCGCAGTATGCTTCAAGCTCGTCGACAACTACATCTACGGAAATCATCCTCGACAAGGACAGATACTTCAACGGTCTCCTCTACGGACCGGGAGCATCTTCAGAGAGCAACCGCCCTAAGATCAAGCTGACATTTGCAGTGCCGAAGGAATAACCTCCGGCACCACATATAAAACAAGAAAGGCTGACCAAATGGTCAGCCTTTTCTATTTCGCTTTATATCGAATTTGGATTACTTTGCAGCGAGCTTCTCAGTAACCTTGTCGATAGCGTCCTGAACAGTAGCGATTGATACAGTCTCCTCATCAGGAATCTTAATTCCGAATACTCTTTCGAACTCCATAAGAAGCTCTACAGTGTCAAGAGAGTCAGCACCGAGATCGTTTGTGAAGTTGGCAGACTCTGTAACTTCAGACTCTTCAACGCCAAGCTTGTCAACGATGATCGCTTTAACCTGCTTTACGATTTCTTCCTGTGTCATGATTTAATAAAAATTTAGTTATTTAATTATAAATACTATTCACGGATTAACCCTGCAAAGTAAGTAAAAATATTTCAAAAAAGAAACACCCCACCTCTTTATCTATCTTTTTGGCCTGGAAAGGTTCAGCCATATCCTAAGGCCGTTGAAAGAATTAAGAAGATAGAAGGAATACTTTGCGATGTATATCGGAGCGTAATCCGACTGTCCGGAGGCAAAAGAATAAGACCACATAAGGATAGAGGTGATGTTGACTCCTATCCAGAAGAACCACTGCTCCATATAAGCCGTGGACATAAGGAACTGTCCCAGGATGTTGAACATAAGAGGAAGAACGTCGAGGAAGACGGCCATCTTGACAAGAGAATGGTCCCCGCTTCTGTCGAACTGAGACAGGATAAAATAGAGAACCACGGTCCCGACAAAAAATATCAGAGCGCTCAAAGTCCTCTGATTATTTGTCAGCCTTCTCGCTGCGACCTTTCCACCCTTCGCAGCTCCGAACTTACGCCATTGCCAGAAGCCCACGAACTGCATAGGGACGAAATAGAAGAAATGCAACAGGGCATTCCCAAGGCCGGACTGGCCCTCGTGCCAGTTGACAAGGCACATAAAGCCATAGAGGGCCACATCTATGAAGCCGAAAAGGAATGTTATGATCTTGGCATTTGCCGAAAGGATCGTACTCAGCACGCCAGCCAGCGACCCGATCGCGGATACGATGAGCATCCACGCCTTCGGATCCTCAATATCGAACTTCATTCCAGTAATTATGACCACCGAAAGCATAATTCCGGTAAGAATCATAATGCTGAAGTAATTGTTGAATGTCTTCTCAGTCATTATTCTGATTTGGTCAAATGTTCCTTGATGGCAATGGCCATCTTCTTGCCCACCATAGCCTCGAGGTCCTCAATCGGAGCCTGGGCTATGCGCATCACGCTGCCAAATCGCATCAGCAGGCGTTTTTCAGTCTGTTCTCCCACGCCGGAAATCTCCCGGAGGGCGCTCTGGATCTGAGCCTTGCTTCGGAGATTCCTGTGGAAGGTGATACCGAATCTATGGGCTTCATCCCTTATGTGCTGAAGGAGCTTGAGTGCTGCCGAATTCCTGTCTATGAAAAGAGGATAAGGATCTCCCACCCTAATGACTTCCTCAAGCCTCTTGGCAAGGCCGACAACCGTAAGCTTATCCGTCAGGCCAAGCTCGTAGAGAGCCTGATAGGCAAACTCCAGCTGTCCCTTTCCACCGTCTATCACAATCAGCTGAGGCAGGTCGTCCGGAGCCTCCGCCAGCATACGGGAATACCGCCTGTTGACCACCTCCTTCATAGATGCGTAGTCGTTAGCACCGACGACGGTCTTTATCTTGAAACGTCTGTAATCCTTCTTTGACGGCACTCCGTCGCGGAATACCACGCAGGAAGCCACAGGGTTCGTTCCCTGTATGTTCGAGTTGTCGAAGCATTCCATATGCACCGGCAGCACAGGCATACCTATGGCCTTCTGCAATTCCGAAAGCACCATATTCCTATACTCGTCCGGATCTGAGTGTTCCTTCTGCCTGAGCGTATTGAAACGGTACTCACGGGCATTCTTCGCGCTGAGTTCAAGCAGGGACAGTTTGTCCCCCCTCTGCGGCACCCTGAATTCCACGCCTTCGATTTCGACATCTGGCTCGAACGGCACCACCACCTCCTTCGCGAGGCCTCCGAACTTGGACTCAATTTCCGCGATGAAGGTACTCAACACCGATGCCGGCTCCTCCTCGATATTCATTTTGAACCCGAGGTTCAAAGACTGTACGATGGCACCTCCGCGCACGCGCAGGAAATTGCCGAAGGCATCGTTGTCGTCAAACATAAGCGAGAAGACATCGCAGTTGCTGTCGCTCGCCGACATAATGATTGACTTGGAATAATGCTTCTTCAGGGATTCTATCCTGTCCTTGTAGCTCTGGGCAAGTTCGAACTCCCAATTCGCCGCAGCTTCCTTCATAGAAGCCTCGTATTCGGATATGATTTCTCTCACGCCGCCCTTCAGGATTCTTTTGATCTCCTCTATCCAGGAGTCATATTCCTCAGTAGAAACCTTGCCGACACAGCATCCACGGCATTTGCCGATATGGAAGTCCAGGCAAGGACGGTATTTTCCCCTGAGGATCGCCTCGGAAGAAAGATTGAGACGGCAGGAACGGATCGGCCAGGTCTCCCTGATGAACTCCAGGAGATAGTTTGCGTGCGAAACGCTGCTGTACGGGCCGAAATAGGTAGATCCGTCCTTCTTTGATATCTGACGGGTAAGGAATATCCTCGGGAAAGGCTCCCCCGTCACGCAAATCCAGGGATAAGTCTTGGAATCCTTCAGGAGGATGTTGTACTTAGGTTTGTACTGCTTGATGAGGTTATTCTCCAGGAGCAAGGCATCAGCCTCGCTGTCCACGACGGAAAACTGGGCGTCAGCAATCTTGGATACGAGTATCCTGGTCTTGACGTTCAGCCTGGAAGGATCGACGAAATACTGGGCAACCCTCTTGTGGAGGTCCTTCGCCTTTCCCACATAAATAACCTTCCCCTCAGCGTCATAATACCTGTAAACGCCGGGAGAATGCGGGAACAACTCTATTTTTTCCTTTACCGTCACGAGGGTCAAAGTTATAAAAAAAGGAGCCAATCGTAAAACGACTGGCTCCGATCAATATGTGTAAGTAAGTATTACTTATTATCCTTACGAGGACCACGTCCGCGACCGCGACGCTCTCCGCGTGAACGGCCACTCTGCTGTGCAGCCGGGGCGTTTGCAGCTACGCCAGCGTTAGGAGTAAGATCCTGCTTACCGTAACGCTCACCGTTCATAACCCATACCTTGATACCGAGTGCACCAACCTTGGTGTTAGCCACTGCAAGTGCGTAGTCGATATCTGCACGGAGTGTATGAAGTGGAGTACGACCTTCCTTGAACATCTCTGAACGAGCCATCTCGGCGCCGCCTACACGACCGCTGATCTGGACCTTGATGCCCTCAGCGCCTACTCTCATCGCTGTAGATACTGCCATCTTGATGGCTCTACGATAAGAGACACGACCCTCGATCTGACGAGCGATGCTGTCTGCGATGATGTTTGCGTCAACCTCAGGCTTCTTAACCTCGAAGATGTTGATCTGTACATCCTTGTTTGTAACCTTCTTGAGCTCTTCCTTGAGTTTGTTGACCTCAGCGCCTTCCTTTCCGATGATTACACCTGGACGAGCTGCGTTGATTGTCACAGTGATGAGCTTAAGAGTTCTCTCGATAACGATCTTTGAAAGGCTTGCCTTTGCAAGACGGCTCTCGAGGTACTTGCGGATCTTGTAGTCTTCTGCGATCTTCTCCGCATAGTTACCACCACACCAGTTAGAGTCCCAACCACGGGTGATACCGATTCTGTTGCTAATAGGATTTGTTTTCTGTCCCATATTTATGCCTCCACTGCTGCTTTTTTAACATCGAGTACGATTGTAACGTGGTTTGAACGCTTACGGATTCTACCGGCTCTACCCTGAGGGCAAGGACGGATTCTCTTGATCGTACGACCTTCGTCTACCATAATGGTCTTGACGATAACATTACCATTCTCAAGTTCCTTAGCCTTATCCTGGTTCTTAGCCTCCCAGTTTGCGATTGCGCTCTTGAGAAGCTTCTCGAGACGGATAGATGGCTCTCTCTTCGAAAATTTAAGAAGATCGAGGGCATTGTTTACCTCCTTTCCTCTGATGGTATCACAAACGAGACGCATCTTACGAGGAGATGTAGGAACGTCATTCAGCTTTGCAATAGCTGTAGCCTTCTTAGCTTCCTTGAGCTGTTTGGCCATGAGATGTTTACGATTTCCCATAATGATTACTTCTTATTGTTACCTGAATGACCCTTGAATGTTCTAGTTGGCGCGAACTCGCCAAGCTTGTGGCCTACCATATTCTCAGTTACATAAACCGGAATGAACTTGTTTCCGTTATGAACTGCGATTGTGTGACCAACGAAGTCAGGAGAAATCATGCTGGCACGTGACCAGGTCTTGACAACCTCCTTCTTCTTGCTACCTTCATTCATAGCAAGAATCTTCTTTTCCAGAGATTCCTGGATATATGGACCTTTTCTTAATGAACGACTCATAATCTCTAAGTTTTAATTCCGATTATTTCTTTCTTCTTTCAATGATGAACTTGTTTGAAGTAGCCTTAGGATTACGTGTCTTGTATCCCTTTGCAGGAAGACCCTTGCGTGAACGAGGATGTCCACCGGAAGCACGACCTTCACCACCACCCATCGGGTGATCTACCGGGTTCATAACGACACCACGGTTGTGAGGACGGCGACCAAGCCATCTGCTGCGTCCAGCCTTTCCAGCTGACTCCAAATTGTGATCTGCGTTAGATACAGTACCAACTGTAGCACGGCAGCTTACGAGAACCATTCTGGTCTCACCTGAAGGGAGGCGAAGAACGGCGTGTGAGCCTTCACGTGCAGCGAGCTGTGCGTATGTTCCTGCTGAACGTGCCATAGCGGCACCCTGACCAGGACGGAGCTCGATGTTGTGTACGAGTGTACCAACCGGAATTTCACTGAGAGGGAGAGCGTTTCCGAGCTCAGGTGCGACACCTGAACCAGAAGCGATCTTCTGTCCTACCTTAAGTCCGTTAGGAGCAATGATATACTTCTTTACTCCATCTTCATATTCTACGAGAGCGATGCGAGCGCTACGGTTAGGATCGTACTCGATGGTAAGAACTGTTGCTGTGCAATCGTCCTTTACACGGAGGAAGTCGATGACACGATACATCTTCTTGTGTCCGCCACCGATGTAACGCATAGTCATCTGACCTGTGTTGTTACGTCCACCTGTGCTCTTGAGAGGCTCAAGCAATGCCTTGTGAGGCTTCTTTGTGGTGATCTCGTCAAATGCGCTGATCGCCTTGTTTCTCTGACCAGGGGTAACTGGTTTGAATTTTCTAATTGCCATATCTTAAGTCCTCCCCTCGTTAAATGTTACTGTAGAAATCGATCTTGTCATCACCGGCGAGAGTTACATATGCCTTCTTGAAGTGGTTTGCACGACCTCTGAGAAGACCTGCCTTGGTGAAACGAGACTTCTTCTTACCGTGATAGTTCACGGTGTTCACGTCATTTACTGTGACGCTGTACATCTGCTCCACAGCTGTCTTGATCTGAAGCTTGTTAGCCTCGCGAGACACGATGAAGCCATAACGGTTCAACTTTTCGCCCTGAGCCGTCAACTTTTCTGTTACTATTGGCTTAATAATGATTCCCATCGCTCAATTATTTTACCCTGGAAGCGAGAATATCCTGAACTCCATCAACGAGCACGAGTGCATTTGCATTCATAATTGCGTAAGTGTTGATTTCGTCAACAGTGATAACGTTCACATCCTGGAGGTTACGTGATGAAAGGTAAATGTTGGTTGAATTCTGAGGAAGCACTACGAGCACCTTTCTGTCGCCTGCCTTGAGGGCTGCGAGGATTGAAAGAAGCTGCTTAGTCTTAGGAGCCTCCATTGAGAATGGCTCAACCATTGTAATCGCATTGTCCTGCGCCTTGTATGAAAGAGCTGAGAATCTTGCGAGCTGCTTAACCTTCTTGTTGAGCTTGCTGTTGTAGTTACGTGGCTTAGGACCGAATACGCGGCCACCACCTACGTAGATATTTGACTTCAAGCTACCATGACGTGCTCCACCGCCGCCCTTCTGGCGACCGATCTTCTTCGTGCTGTGCGCGATTTCGCTTCTGTCCTTGGTCTTTGCAGTTCCCTGACGCTGGTTAGCGAGGTACTGAACAACGTCAAGCCAGATAGCGTGATCGTTAGGTGTAACACCGAAAATGTTCTCGTCGAGAACAACCTTCTTTCCGGACTCAGATCCGTCAATTTTCAAAACTGACAATTCCATAACTTAAGCCTCCACAATTACATAAGATCCTTTAGCTCCTGGAACAGAGCCCTTAACTACGAGAAGATTGTTTTCTGGGATCACCTTGACGACCTGAAGGTTGAATACCTTGACACGCTCGTTGCCCATATGGCCCGCCATTCTCATTCCTGGGAATACGCGAGAAGGCCAAGATGATGCACCCATAGAACCTGGGTGACGAAGTCTGTTGTGCTGACCGTGGGTAGCACCACCTACTCCTGCGAATCCGTGACGTTTAACAACGCCCTGGAATCCCTTACCCTTAGAAGTACCGATGACGTCAACAAACTCAACATCTGATGTAAGAACATCAGCGAGAGCGACTGAGTCACCTAATTTAAGCTCCTGTGCGAAGTCAGCCTCAAACTCGACTACTTTTGCCTTAGGAGTGGTTCCTGCCTTTTCAAAGTGGCCCTTGAGAGCCGCGCTGGTGTGTTTCTCTTTCTTTTCGTCATAGGCAAGCTGTACAGCGGCATAACCATCTTTTTCTACTGTACGTACCTGCGTGACAACACATGGACCAGCCTCAATAACGGTGCATGGAATATTTTTTCCATCAGCACCGAAAACGGAAGTCATTCCGATTTTCTTTCCAATTAATCCAGGCATTGGTTTAATTAATTGATTATTAATACTTTAAAATAGTTCGCGCTTTTTGCGCGGCTGCAAATATACCACTAAAAATTTAATTTTCAATGAGTTTCGCATCAATTTTCCATTTACACAATTCCTTCTTATCTTTGGCGCAATAAATATAAAAAGGTATGATTCTGGGAATTTTCGGGTTCCTGAACTTGTCATTTACGGACGTTCTTGACATCCTGATGGTTGCGACCATCATCTATTTCGTTTTCAGATGGATAAGAGGCTCGGCTGCTATGAACATTTTCATAGCGATCCTGGGCGTCCTGATTCTGCGTGTCTTCGCGCTTGCCCTGAATATGAAGCTGATGAGCGCCATCCTCGGGACATTCATCGACGTCGGCGTTCTTGCGCTTATCGTCATCTTCCAGCCTGAGATCCGCCACTTCCTTATGAGGATCGGATCGAAGTCCGGCCTGCAGCAGCACACCTTCTTCCACAAATTCTTCGGAATCAAGGACCAGAAGTTCGACTCCACGGCAGTGAACGAGATTTCCGACGCGTGCAAGCAGATGAGCGAGCAGAGGACCGGAGCGCTCATAGTGTTCCCTCACGAGAATGCCCTTACCCAGATCATCGAAACCGGTGACCGCATTGACGCAATCGTGTCAAAGCGCCTGATTATGAACCTGTTCTTCAAGAATTCGCCTCTTCACGACGGCGCAATGATCATTACCGGGAACAGGATCGTCGCATCGAGATGCACCCTCCCGATCACGGAAAGGACGGACATCCCTGCGAATTACGGAATGAGGCACAAGGCTGCCATAGGTATCTCGGAGGAGACGGATGCCGACGTGATCGTGGTTTCAGAGGAGACTGGAGTCATATCCTTCGTGCAGGGCGGAACAGTTACGCCTATGCAATCTATAAATGAGCTGAAACTGAAGCTCAGCAATTCCCTTGACGGTAACAGCGGGGCAGGAAAGACAGAGAATGAACAGGCTTGAGGAAAAACTGGGATTTGACAAAATTAGGAACACAATAGCAAACAGGTGTTCTACTGAATATGCATCTCAGAGGGTTATGGCGGAGGAGTTCTCCACCGACCCAAAAGAAATACGGAAAAGACTTCTGCTGACCGATGAGATGAGACTCATCGTGATGTTTGAGGAGTCCTTCCCTACAAGCGGGTACGTGGACTGCCTGCATTTCATCGTGCCGCTTGAGAACGACGGCACGAGCATTGACGTGCTCAGCCTCGCGAAGCTGCGCACTATGCTGGAGACGGTGAGAAAGATCACCGCCTTCTTCTCTTCGATGAAGGACGGGGTGTACCCGAACCTTAAGAATATGGCAAGGCCCGTGATGGGCTTCCAGGAGGTCACAAGAAGAATTGACGTCATCCTGGACAAGTACGGCAACGTGAAGGACACCGCATCCGACGCCCTCTATTCCATCAGGAAATCCCTCAAGGAGAAGGAGGGACAGGTCTCAAAAAGAGCCAACGCGATTCTGCGCAAGGCCCAGGAAGACGGAATCGCAGACGCAGATGCCGGCGTTTCAGTCCGTGACGGCAAGATGCTCATACCTGTCTCAAGTTCCAGCAAGAGAAAGCTCAGCGGCTTCGTCTATGACGAGTCTGCTTCCGGAAAGACCACCTTCATCCAGCCTGCGGAAATCGTGGAGCTGGAGAACGAGATAAACGAGCTCCGTTTCGCGGAGACCAGGGAGATTGCGGTCATCCTCCGCGACTTCTCAGATTTCCTCCGCCCATACGTTCCCGAGCTCACTCAGGCTGCCGAATTCGAAGGAGAGATTGACTTCCTCATAGCAAAGGCCCAGGTCGCCCTCGATTTCATCGCGGGAATGCCGGTCATTTCCGAAGAAGGCGAGCTCAACCTCCGCAAGGCCCGCCATCCTCTTCTGGAGCGTGCCCTGAAGAAGGAAAAGAAGTCCATCGTCCCTCTCACGGTCAACCTCAATCCCAAAAAGCACATTCTTCTTATCTCCGGTCCTAACGCCGGAGGCAAGTCAGTCTGCCTGAAGACCACCGGCCTCCTGCAGTATATGTTCCAGTGGGGTATGCTCATCCCTACGTCCGAATCATCCGAGCTCCCTGTATTTGACAGGATTATGGTCAGCATCGGAGACGACCAGTCCAT
>JAILCZ010000079.1 GCA_024689985.1 Bacteroidales bacterium
CGGCTCTGCTCCGACGCCGTGTCGAGGACGGTTCCGTCCGCGAAGACGATGCGGGCAGATGTCATCATCCTGTCGCTGTTGGCGTGGGTTCCGCAGCTCATTCCGGAAGCGTTGTTCATCACGATTCCACCGACCATACAGCTTCCGATTGAGGCAGGGTCAGGTCCGAAGAGACGGTTGTATTTCTTGAGGAACTTGTTGACATTGGCTCCCACGATACCAGGCTGAAGGGTGACGCGCTTTGACGCCTCGTCAAAGCTGGCTTTCTCCCAATGCTTGCCTGCGACCACCAGGATGGAATCACTGACGGCCTGGCCTGAAAGGCTGGTTCCGGCCGCACGGAAAGTTACCGGCAGGCCGTGGCCGCTTGCAGCCCTCATTATGAGGCTGACTTCTTTCTCATTATCTGAACGGAGGACCACTTTCGGCACCATTCTGTAGAATCCTGCATCGGTACCCCAGGCGAAACGACGGAGTTCATCGACATAGATGCGGTCTTTGGGGAGGAAAGCGGATACTTCTTTTACGAAATCCTTGTAATTGTCTGGTATCATCTGTTTTTATCTGAAGAGGGAACGGACAAGAGCCGGAATGTCCGCAACCTTTATCACTTCTATCCCCTTGACGACAACATCCGGAGCGCCGAATGAGGATATATAAATCTTTTTGAATCCGAGCCGGGCCGCCTCCGAGATTCTTCTGTCCACCTGGCTTACCGGGCGGATTTCTCCGCTCAGGCCAACCTCTCCCGCAAAGCAGATGTTGAACGGGATGGCGAAATCGAAGTTTGATGAAAGCACGGCGACGACGACTGCCAGATCACAGGCCGGATCGGTGACGCGAAGGCCGCCGGCCATATTGAGGAACACGTCCTTCTGACTGAGTTTGAATCCAGCCCTCTTCTCGAGGACTGCGAGCAGCATATTGAGCCTGCGGACATCGAAGCCGGTCGCAGATCTCTGGGCCGTTCCATAGGCTGCCGAACTGACGAGGGCCTGTACCTCGAAGAGGAATGGCCTTGTGCCGTCCAGCATCACTGATATGGCCGTGCCGCTGAGGCCCTCCTCGTGCATAGGCATAAGGAGCTCGGAAGGATTGGCTACTTCTCGAAGACCGGTTCCGGTCATTTCGAATACGGCTAGCTCAGAAGTGGAACCGAAGCGGTTCTTAATGCTGCGGAGCATTCTGTATGAAGACCTGTTCTCTCCTTCGAACTGAAGAACGACGTCAACGATATGCTCCAGAATCTTAGGTCCGGCGATATAGCCGTCCTTGGTTATGTGACCGATGAGGAAGACAGGGATTCCGGTCACCTTCGCAAAATGCAGAAGCATTGAAGTCACCTCCCTGATCTGCGTAACCGAACCCGGGGCCGAATCAGCCGTTTCCGTGTACATCGTCTGCACTGAGTCAACGACCATAAAGTCCGGCTTGAGTTCGCGGGCCTTCGGGATGATGTTCTCCATCAGGGTCTCACTGAAGATGTAACAGTCGGCGGCGCTGCCTCCGAGACGGTCTGCGCGCATCTTTACCTGACGGGCGCTTTCCTCTCCGGTTACATAGAGTGTCTTCAGATTCGGACAATGGAGGGGCAGCTGGAGGGAGAGGGTTGACTTTCCGATTCCAGGCTCACCGCCGATAAGGACGAGAGAGCCCTCCACGACTCCTCCGCCGAGAAGTCGGTCAACCTCGGAATTTCCGAGGGAAATCCTGTTTTCCGCTGCTGAATTGATCTCCGAAAGATGTTTCGGAGCCCTTTCCATCGTAGGTGTCTCGGCGACCGACATCCTTGTGGATGTCTTGCCCGTCACTACGGTCTGTTCTTTTATGGTATTCCACTCTCCACAAGAGGGACACCTGCCCATCCACTTGGAATATTCATTCCCGCAAGACGTGCAGAACCACACCGATTTAGACTTTGACCCGGACATTGCCATAACCGCCGCTAATTTACGAAAAATGCCGTTACGAAACGGCATAAAAAAAAGAAAAGATATTGCTCCTTAGGGACAATATCTAATCTTTTTAATGCGTCACTTGACGCGCGGAACACTGGGTCCCTGCCGAATTACTCAGCAACAACTGAATCAGCAGCGGCAGCTACAGTGTCAGCACATGCTGAATCAGCAACTGCGCATGAATCGCAAGCCTCAACAGCCTCAGCAGCCTCAGCTGCCTTGTTAGCATTGTTACCGCAAGCAGCTACAGCAACCATCATTGCTGCTACTGCGAAAGCCATAAATACCTTTTTCATTGTGAATAAAAATTAAAATTAACTAGTTAACAAAATGCTCGATTTTGCAACCGCAAAAGTAAGCCATTTGATTGAAATATCAAATTTTTTTTAAAAAAATTTAAATTGCGTAACGCGTTCATTTTCAAGGTCTGTGAAGCTCGCATTTTTCGAAACCCAATATTTTCCCCTTCTCTATTTTAAATCGGAGCGCCATTCTGGGGACTTCGTGGGGCCCATTGTATCCGCAGGCTCCAGGATTCATAAATAAAAAATTATGCATCTTATCCTGGAAGACCTGAGGAATATGGGTATGACCGCATACGAATATCTGGGGATGAAACCTTTGGATCAGTTCCTCGACAAAAGGTTCATATTTCAGTATTGCCGGAGTATAGGCCCAGTATGAGCCCTTCCTCAATCCTATATGTGTCATCAGGATTCTCACTCCTTCCACCTCGAAGCACTGGTAGAGAGGATATTCCATCCTGACATCCTGGCCGTCGATATTGCCATACACTCCCCGGAGCGGCTTGAAAGCTGCGATCTGCTTTGCGAGGGAGAGGGTACCGAAGTCTCCGGCGTGCCAGATTTCATCGACGGGAGAAAGAAATTCCCGAACATCGTCCGGGAATTCTCCGTGAGTATCTGAAATTAGACCTATATACATCAGAACTGGCTTGATGCCTCATCAGAGCTTGATGAAGATCTTCTTCTTGTAGAGTACGAAAAGGATCAGGAAGATTGTAGTCGCGAAGATGAGGGCATATACGAGGGAAAGATACTCGTTCGCACCGAATACGCGCGAAGGAGACCAGCCCACGAACTGGTAGCTCTTTGCGATCACTCCTGAAAGCACAAAGGCGACAAGGGCATTCATTCCCATAACCTTGAACGGGAAGAATGGCTTCTCCACTCCCTTCACATCGACGCAGAATGCAAGGAATCCGAGCGTCAGCATTGCCCATCCACAGGTATAGAAGATGTACGAAGCGGACCAGAGTGGCTTGTTGATTGGAATCCAGATGCTGAGGATTTCAGCGAAGGCAAGGGATACGACTCCCCAGACGAAGATTCTGCTCACCACACCAACCGGTGCATCCATAATGAGGGAAGAATCCTCAGCATAACGGCGGCTTGATGAAAGGATGAGCGAGCCGATAAGATAGCCGATGAGGACATTTCCGGCTGCAGGGAATGAGCCGAGTATGCCTTCCGGATCGAATGGGATTCCATATCCGTGGTATACGTGATTCTCTCCGAAGAGGGCGATGTCCAGTTTGCCGGCGATGTTGCCCTCAAGGGTGAATGCGCCAGGCTCTGAGCCGAAGGCGAGAAGGACTGCCGTATATCCGACGCAGAGAGCGATGATTCCGGCGATGATCTTGCCAGGCTTGCGGAGCCAGAGGGCAAGGGTTCCACCGATGAAGTAAGCCATCGCAATACGCTGGAGCACTCCGAGTATTCTCTTATGCTGAAGCCAGTAAAGGTAGTTCTGTCCGAATGTCCAGGCCTCGTCGTGCGGAGAGGTCGGGTAGAACGGGTAAAGGTTGATGAGAAGGCCCACGACGAAGATTCCGATGGAGCGCTTCAGGAGCTTGAGGAAGCTGTCCTTGTTGAAGCTGTCGAACTTCGAGTAAGAAAAGGCCATAGCACAGCCGACACAAAAAAGGAAGAATGGGTAAACGAGGTCGGTAGGGGTACATCCGACCCATCCTGCGTGCTCAAGAGGCGGGAAAATCTTTCCCCACGAGCCCGGGTTGTTCACGATGCACATAAAGGCAACCGTGATACCTCTAAGGATGTCAAGTGATAGGTAACGCTTTTTCATTATTGTCTTATAATTTTGATTTCACCGTCAAGGCCAACCTTGATTATCTGCGAAGCCTGTCCCGTAGAACCTGCCTCAAGGGAAGGGTCTACGATATAATCCACGGCATCACGGATTTCAGGCACGATCTCATTATACACCTTTGCCGCAGGCTCTCCGGAAACATTCGCCGAAGTTGACACGATAGGGCGACCGAGTTTCTGGCAGACCTTCTGACAGAATTCCATCATAGGGATTCTGATTCCCACCGTCCCGTCCTCTGCTACCGCATTTGGAGCAAGGAGGTTGGTGTCGGCTCCAGGATAGATGATTGTCATCGGCGCATCGTTGACCTCGACGAGGTCTATCGCCATATCCGGAATCTGCTTGATGTATCTTGCAATCTGGTCGAGATTGGCGGCAAGCAGCACGAGGGACTTTGAGTCCGGGCGCTTCTTTATCTCATATACTTTTGCAACGGCTTCAGGATTTGTAGCATCGCAACCTATACCCCATACCGTATCTGTAGGATAAAGGATGATCTTGCCGGCCTTGAGGGCGGCAACGGTCTCAGCTACGCTTTCTTCAAATGTCTTTTTC
>JAILCZ010000135.1 GCA_024689985.1 Bacteroidales bacterium
CTTACCTACAGAATCTACGATTACAACAGAAAGGGTGCCGACGGACTTCCTCGTGAGCTTCACACGGAACTTGCGAAGGAGGCAGTGAATTTCGACGTCCTTCCTGATTACAGGACAAAGTACGACTATAAGAAGGATGCGGTCGTTCCTCTCGTGAACTGCGAGTATTTCACCACCGACCTTCTCGACCTCGACAAGCCTCTCTCAAGAGACTTCTCCGGTCTGGATTCGTTCGTGGTCGTAATGGGTCTCGAAGGCGAGGGTACCATAAGCACTGATGCCGGCGATGTCACCATCCGCCGCGGTGAGACAGTCCTTCTGCCTGCATCCATAAACAAAGCGACCTTCACCCCGGGGGGCAAAGGTCTAAAAATCCTGAACTCGTATATAGGTTAGATTAACCTACTACTTTTATAAGCTCGACGCGGAAGATAAGGGCTGCATACGGTGGAATTGCGCCGTGGGCACCTGCTTCTCCGTAGCCGAGCTTATATGGTATGTAGAGCATATACTCCGAACCTTCGTTCATAAGCTGGAGGCCTTCAGTCCATCCTGGAATCACCTGGTTGAGGCCGAACTGGGCAGGCTGGTTGCGGTCCCAGGAACTGTCGAACTTGGTGCCGTCCACGAGGGTTCCCTCATAGTGGCAGACTACCTGGTCCGTAGCCTTAGGCTTTGCGCCAGTACCCTTCTTGATGACCTTGTACTGAAGTCCGCTAGGCAGTACGACCACGCCGTCTTCCTTCTTGTTTGCTTCGAGGAAGTCTTCTCCCTGCTTCTTGAATACTTTTCCTGCAGCCTCCTGTTCCTTCTTCTGGGTCTCTTCGAGTTCCTTGAAGAAATCGTCGAGGATGGTTCCTGCCTCTTCGAAAGAGAGGGCTGGCTTTTCTCCTGAAAGGGTAGCCTTGATTGCTGCTGAGAAATCTTCCGTGTTGATCTCCTTCACTCCTGAACGGAGGAGGTTGTGGGCGATGCTCATTCCGAGAGCGTAGCTGATTTTGTCCATATATGTAAAAATAAAATAATTACTCGTTTCTGAAAGGCTACAAAGATAATAAATCGTTATATTTGCTTCCGCTAAAATCCATCCACATTATGATAAAAAAAACATTTTATGCTTTGATTTTACTTCTGACATTGTCATTGGTCGGATGTAATGATAACACTATTACCCCGTATGAGTACGATTCTGCAGATGACGTTCTTCCGGGAGATACTCTCACCAGCGGTTCAAGCATCGCCTATACCAAGCTTTTCGTTTTGAATGAAGGAACGATGGGTCAGGGAAACGCTTCGCTTGATTTCTTCAAGTTTTCATCCGGTTCTTATGTGAAGGGAGCTTATGCAAGTATGAATCCATTCAGTGACGGACTCGGTGATGTTGCCAACAATATCCGTCTCTATTATAATCTGGCTTTCATTCCGGTCACCAATTCCAACAAGCTGGAAGTGATGAGCGCATATGACGAGACTCATTATACCTCATTTGACATCCCTGGATGCCGAGACGTGGCATTCAACGATTCCTATGCTTTCGTGACCGCTTATGACGGAGCTTCTTATGGCAACGACAAGATCGGCTCTGTCTATAGAATCAATCTTGTATCTTCGACCAGCACGATAAACTCCGTCGAAGTAGGTTATCAGCCGGAAGGCGTCAGCCTCTACGGCCAGCGTCTATATGTCGCAAACTCAGGAGGCTATCACGCCGGATATGACAACCGTCTCTCAATCATAAACACATATTCATTCTCGAAGATCACCGACGTGGAAATCGCACCGAATCTCAAGAATGTCTATGCGGACGAAGAGAATGTATGGGTTACTTCGTTTGGAGATTATTCCACGGTTCATTCAGGCGTTTATTGCTACAGCGCAATTTCCGACAGACTCCTTGACCAGACTGATGAATTGAAGAATGTCAGGTTTACGGCCTCATACGCCACCCAGACTGATCTTTATGTGATCGGAACCGAAGATGAGTGGGACTGGTCCGGTGCCAAAAGGACATACAAGCTTTACTCCATCAGCAGAAGGGAGGGGAACGTTACGGAACACGATATAGATCTGTCAGAAGTCACCACACCTTATGCCATCTGTTTCAATCCAGCCAACAGTGATATTTATATCTCAGATGTTGCAGATTATACTTCGGAGGGCAAGGTGTTCTGCTTTAACCTTGATTCCGGCAAGAAAAAATGGACAGCGAATGCCGGATGGTTCCCTGGTAGTATGGAACTTTACGGAGCTATTTATTAGGATATGAAACGGTCAGCTCTTCTTGTTGCCGTACTTTTTGCGGCTTTCGTTTCAGCCGGAGCCCAGGATGCTCCAAAACTATATGCAGAATCAAATGCTGAGCCTGAATATGTCTATACGGATGCATCGGTGTTCCCTCTGTACGGAAAGGTGACGGAAGATACTTATGACAGGTACGGCCGTCTTCCTGGATATCTCAAGGGAAAGATCCGCGACGGTCTCTGGGACCTCGGAAGACATTCCGCTGGTCTCTACATCCGTTTCCGCACTGATTCCAAGTCCATAAGGATCAAATGGGAATCCCTTACCAAGTTCGCTATGAACCATATGACGGCTGCAGGCGTGCGAGGTCTCGACCTCTATGCCCTCGACGGCGGACAGTGGCGTTCGGTACGGGGCCTTCAGCCAGGCCGCGGCGCAGAGTCCGATGTCAGGGCCGTTCGCAATATGGATGGCCAGATGAGGGAATATATGCTTTATCTTTCTCTTTACGACGGAGTGAAGTCTGTCTCCATCGGAACAGAGAAAGGTTCTGTCCTCGAAGCTCCCGCCGTTGAATCTCCAAAGAGCGGCAAGCCTATCGTAATGTACGGCACAAGCATCCTTCAGGGAGGCTGCGCCAACCGTCCTGGTATGGCCTTCACTGCAATCCTCGGAAGATGGCTCGACAGGGAAGTGATCAATCTCGGCTTCAGCGGCAACGGCCGTCTCGACTACGAAATCGCCGACCTTATGGCTGCTGTTCCTGATCCGGCTGTCTTCGTTCTTGACAATGTCCCTAATTGCAAGAAGGAACAGATCGAGGAGAGGGAAGAAAACTTCATCGCCATCCTCCGCAAGGCTCATCCTACCGTCCCTATAATCTTCGTCGAGAATCCGGATTTTACCGACCTCTGGCTCGACAATGTATCCAGGGAGGCAATCAAGGCAAAGAATGATGCCCACAGGGCCGTTTATGAGAAACTGCGCAAGGCAGGAGACAAGAACCTCTTCTATGTGCCTGCAGAGGGACTTATCGGAAACGATGGAGAAGCGACAGTCGATGGAACTCACTTTACAGATTTAGGAATGCTCCGTTATGCGGAGACATTGGCACCGGTTTTGAAAAAAGCGATTAAGAAAAACCGTTAACAATTCATTTAATGAAACGTAGTTTATTAATCGCAGCGATTGCGGCCTTGTCGGTGACCGCTCTCGCACAGGAACATCAGGATGCTCCTAAAATGCCTGAGAAGGCATATCAACCGAGTGCAGAGGAAAGAAATGCCTCAAAAATCATCGTTCATTCCAAATTCCATTCAAAGGAGGAAGCTATGGAAACCCTTAGTTACTACCTTGAATCCGAGGAATATACGATTGAATCTCAGTCCAAGTCCAAATTATCTGCTTACAAGGATGCAAAAGGTCCGGACGGCAAGATGAAGAAGGCTCCTGAAAAGGGCAATATGCCTGAAGATGGAGAAAGACCTCAGATGTCCGGCGGAATGGGTGGCCCTGATGGAATGGGCGGTCACGGCGGAATGGGTGGCCCTGGCGGAATGGGTGGCCCTGGCGGTATGAGCGGCAGGCCATCAATGTCCGAAGATCATCAGATGACGGTTGACGCCGTCGTCAAGGGAAATGCCCGCAAGGGATTCTCAGTTGTATTCAAGATGCCTGCGAAGAAGAAATCTGACAAGACGCCTTCATTCAATGAAAGCGGCAAGTTCGCCAAGATGCTTCCGGCATACAGAATAGAGTATAAAACAAAATAATAACGGTTCTAACGCGATTAATAACTTATGAAGAAACTATTTCTCATTGTTTCAGCGGCTTTGCTCGCTACGACGGTATACGCTCAGGCGACCAAAGAAGAAATAATGTCTGATATACATAATATGGGTTATGTATATTCTCCTTATCCTGATGTTGACCATCAGGTCTCTGCTTATCCGAAGGGTTACGAGCCCTTCCATATAGAGCACCTCGGAAGACACGGCTCCAGGAATCTGGAAAATATGGAGGATTATACCGACCTGTATGAATGCCTTCATAAGGGCGATTCATTGGGACTTCTCACTCCTCTTGGCAAACAGCTCAAGACAGAGGTGGAGGTCCTTCTGGCTTTTGTCGAAGACCGTTGCGGAATGCTCGTCCCGAGAGGGGAGAGGGAGCATCGCCACATAATCGACAGGATGTACAGGAATTATCCGGAAGTATTCTCCACCAAGGGAGGACGCGAATGCTGGGTCGATGCCAGCTCGACCAAGGTCTTCAGGACTATGATGAGCCTTGCATACGGTCTCGACGAACTCAAGACCCTCAATCCTGAGATCCGCACGACCAGGACTTCCGATGACAGGATAGAAAAGGCTCTCTATGCCCTCCCTCAGTACAGGGCTGTCTACAAGGAAACGAGTGGCATCCGCTTTGATTACTCAAATGTGGATCCTACGAGGCTTATGAAAACGATCTACACCGATTACAGCTTCCTTTCCAGGAAGAAACAGACTCTCTTCCTCAAGTGTATGTGGAGATTCGCCTGCGTCGGAGCAATGAACCAGGGAGACCTGGACCAGGATTATTATAAGTATCTCACGGTAGAAGATATCTTCCCGATGTGGGAAAAACACAATCTTTTTATGTACCTTAGCCACGGCCCGTCGACTAAGTACGGAAAGAGGGTCGCAAGCGACCTGGTGCCGCTGCTCAGGAGTATGATTGAAAATGAGCAGGCCTGCTTCGAAGGCAGGGGTCCGGCTGCCGGACTGCACTACGCTCACGACATCCACGTAATGCCGATGGCCTCACTTATGGGAATTAAGGGATGTGCAACGCCTGAGACCGACATCAACAAGGTATATGAGGTCTGGTGCGACTACATTGTCTCGCCGATGGCCTGCAACATCCAACTTGTATTTTTCAAAAAGAAGAATGCGAAGGATGACGGGGACGTCCTCGTGAAGGTGCTTATGAATGAGAAAGAATCCTCTTTCGATGGACTTGAGACAACCTGCTGGCCTTATTACCGGTGGACGGACGTCAAGGCATTCTTCGAAAGGAGAATGAATGGCGAGTACTAGAGAAATACTCTTAGCAAAGATTCGTGGCAGAGAAAAGATGACGACCGGCGAGCAGATGAGTCTCGCTATGATGCTTGCCGTACCGGCAATGCTCGCACAACTTTCCACGGTACTTATGTCTTACATCGACGCGTCGATGGTCGGCTCACTCGGAGCGGGACCGTCGGCGTCGATTGGTCTTGTATCCACCTCGACGTGGATTTTCGGAGGCTTCTGTATGGCCACCACATACGGCTTTTCCGTCCAGGTGTCCCATTTCATAGGCAACAACGACTTCAAGGCGGCGAGGAATGTCCTCCGCCAGGGTCTGGTCACCTGCCTCCTCTTCAGCATACTGATGTCGGTAATCGGCCTTTCCATAGCGGGACGCCTGCCGTTCTGGCTCGGAGGAGGGGCTGACATCGCCTCTGACGCGACGGCCTATTTCCTCATATATGCCGCCTTCATCCCGACGATGCAGATTGCGTTCACCAGCGGAGCTATGCTCCAGGCCAGCGGCAATATGAAGGTGCCGAGCATTCTGAACGTGTTTATGTGCGTCCTGGATGTCATATTCAATTATGTGTTCATCTTCCTCTGCGATATGGGCGTGAAGGGGGCCGCCCTGGGAACGGGACTGGCCGAGGCCGTCACGGCCCTGCTTATGCTCTATTTCCTGACGGTCCGTTCGAAGGAACTCAACCTCCTGCAGGACAAGGGTTCATTCATTCCTACAGTCGCCAGCCTCAAGGCCGCCCTCGGCATCGTGGGCCCTATGTGGCTGCAGAATGTAGTGATGAGGGGAGCTCATATTATGAGCACGATTATTGTAGCACCACTCGGCAACATCGCAATAGCCGCCAACTCTTTCGCCATCACTGCGGAAAGTTTCTGCTATATGCCGGGATACGGTCTGCAGGAGGCTACTACTACTCTTACCGGGCAGAGTCTCGGAGCAAGGAGGAGGGAGCTGGCCAGCAGTTTCGCCAAGATCGGAATTTCGATGGGAGCCTTCGTGATGACATTCCTCGGTGTGATAATGTATTTCACGGCGACCTTCCTTATGGGAATGCTCAGCAACGATCCCGATGTAGTGGCCCTGGGAGCGAAGGTGCTCAAGATCGAAGCTTTTGCCGAGATGATGTACGCAGTCTCGATGGTTGCCTACGGCGCCTGCGTCGGAGCCGGAGATACCCTGGTGCCGAGCCTGTTGAACCTGCTGAGTATGTGGGCCGTGAGAATAGGCCTCGCCCTTGTGCTCACGCCTAAGTTCGGGCTGGAGGGCTATTGGATAGCGATGTGTATTGAACTTAACGTGCGCGGACTTCTGTTCATACTCCATATGAAGAGTGGACGGTGGATGTCGAAGTTCAGCGTTTCAAAGATAAATTGAAAAACAATGGAAACAGTAAAGAATCAGGAGTTTGGCGGTGAGCGCCCACTCTATGCAAAGAAAAACGGCCTCCGAATGGAGGATGTGACTATTCATCTTGGGGAATCTTCCGTGAAGGAAGGACGTGACATAGAAGCATTGAATTGCACCTTTGAAGGAAAATATGCCCTCTGGTGCGGTGACAATATATTGGTGAAGGATTCTCTTTTCAAGGAAAGTGCCCGTTCGTCAGTCTGGCACAGCACTAATCTCAGATATGAGAACGTGCGTGTCGAGGCTCCGAAGATGTTCCGCGAATGCGACGGCGTGAGTCTCAGGAAGGTGGATATGCCTCTTGCCCAGGAGACATTCTGGAGCTGCAGGAACATTGACGCCGAGGATATCAGCGCAGACAATGCCGACTATATCTTCGAATGGTGCGAGAACGTGAAGATCAAAAACTTCCGCCTCAACGGAAACTATTCTTTCCAGCACGCCAAGAATGTGGAAATCTGGGATTCAGACCTCCAGACCAAGGATTCGTTCTGGGAGGCAGAGAATGTGACCGTATATAATTCATTCATCAACGGAGAGTATCTCGCCTGGCATTCCAAGAACGTACGCCTGGTTAACTGCCGCATAGGCGGTACCCAGCCGCTCTGCTATGCTGACGGCCTCGTGCTTGAGAACTGCACATTCGAGCCGGATGCCGACCTTGCCTTCGAGTATTCGGACGTGAAAGCTACCGTCAAGGGCAACATCGTTTCGGTGAAGAATCCAAGAACCGGATTCATCAAGGCCGATTCAATCGGAGAAATCATCCTGGATGAAAACATAAAGGCTCCGGGAGACTGCAAAATAGAGACTGCTTAATAAAACAATATGAAATACGACTTCGAATCACTTACTCCCAGACGCGGTACCAACTGCGTGAAATGGGATCTGGCACCATCGGATGACATTATTCCGATGTGGGTCGCCGATATGGACTTCAAGGTGGCACCTTTTATAGTGGAAGCTCTCCAGAGACGCCTCGACCACAATATCTACGGATATGTGACCGTCCCCGGGAAGTATTATGACGCGCTTTGCTCGTGGTTCGACAGAAGATATGGCTGGAAGATTGACAGGAGCCTTGTCCAATATACTATCGGAGTGGTCCCTGCAATCAGCGTAGCCGTCCACGCCCTTGCAGGTCCAGGGGAGGGCGTCATATTCCAGACCCCTGCCTACAACTGCTTTTTCTCTTCGGTGAGGAACCAGGGGACTGCCCTTGTGGAAAGTCCTCTCAGATATGTGGAAAAAGACGGAAGGATGACTTACGAGATGGATTTCGAAGACCTCGAGAAGAAGGCTTCCGATCCGAATAACAAGGTATTCCTCCTCTGCAATCCTCACAACCCTGCCGGCAGGTGCTGGACCAGGGAGGAACTCCGCAAGGTCGGAGAAATCTGCCATCGTCACGGAGTGACCGTAGTCAGCGACGAGATCCACTGCGAGATCGTTATGCCTGGCCACGAGTTCGTGCCTTACGCTACGGTGTCGGAGGAATTGGCAAAGGATGCCGTGATCCTGAATTCTCCTTCTAAATCCTTCAATACGGCCGGACTCCAGCTTGCCAACATCATCTGCGGCAACAAGGATCTCTGCGGGAAGATCGAAAAGGTCATCAATGTCTTCGAGGTCTGCGATGTCAATCCTTTCGGTGTGGAAGCCCTTATGGCTGCCTACGGCGTGCCTGGTGACGGAAATTATCCAGTCGGTCCGGGAGAGGAGTGGCTCCGCCAGATGAACGCAGCAGTGTATGAAAATTATAAAGTGCTCTGCGAGGCGCTTGCACCGTTGAAGAAATTCAAGGTCTGCACTCTCGAGGGCACTTATCTCGCCTGGGTTGACTGCCGCGCCACCGGTCTCGGAGGCAAGCAGATCCAGGATATTCTGCTGAATGACAACAAGGTATGGGTCAACGGCGGAGCTATGTACGGGGATGACAACTTCTTCAGAGTCAACCTCGCCTGCCCTCCTTCTCTTGCGGAAGAAGGTATCAGGAGGATTGCCGAAGGCCTTTCGAAACTCTAGTCGAGGCCGATATCCTTGCGGAGCCTTTTGATGGCTGCGTCCGCATCTCCTCCGTTTTCTTCCAGAAGGGTGACGAAACGGCTGCCGATGATGCCGCCTGATGCGTTTGCGCAGGCTGCGTCAAAGGTCTGCTTGTTGCTGATTCCGAATCCCACCATTCTCGGGATGCGGAGATTCATCGAATTGATCTTTCTGAAGTAATCCTGCTTCGCATCGTCGAAGTTCTTCTGGGCTCCTGTCGTCGAAGCGGAAGATACCATATAGATGAAGCCGCTGGTGTGGGCGTCTATCAGACGGACTCTCTCTTCGCTCGTCTCAGGAGTGATGAGGAAGATGAAGCGGAGGTCGTATTTGTCGGCTACCGGTTTGTAGAGCTCCTGATAGTCGCGGAACGGCAGGTCAGGAATGATCATTCCGTCGATTCCGACTTCCTTGCATTTCTTGCAGAAATTCTCGAATCCATACTGGAACACAGGGTTGAGGTAACCCATAAGGATGAGAGGAATCTGCACGTCCTTGCGTATGTCCTTGAGCTGTTCGAAGAGCTTGGCTATGCTCATTCCGTTGCGCAGGGCCTTGGTTGCCGCGCTCTGGATGACTGGACCGTCGGCCATAGGGTCGCTGAACGGCATTCCGACCTCGATCATATTCACCCCGTTCTTCTCAAGGGTGCGGATTACGTCTGCCGTTCCTTCGAGAGTAGGTGCTCCGGCGCAGAAATAGATGCTGAGTATGTTTTTGGCGTCACTGCCAAAGAGTTTGTCTATGCGGTTCATATCTTTTCTATGAATTCTTTTAATTTTTCAATGTCTTTTATTCCCGGTTCGGTCTCAAATTTTGAGTTGAGGTCGTAGCCTGCCAGTTTCGGGTGGCTGAAGGCGCGGATTTCTTCAATGTTGTCCAGGCTCAGTCCTCCGCTAAGGAGGAATGGAGTCCTGCCTTCGTATTTTCTGAGGATGGCCCAGTCGAATGTCCTGCCGCTGCCTCCGACGCTGTCGCATTTCGTGTCGAAGAGGAAATAGTCGCAGCAGTCTTCATAGTCCTTCGTCAGGCGGACATCTCTTTCGGTCGCTATGCTGAAGGCCTTTATGACCTTGAATCCGCAGTCCCTGAGCTCCCTGCAGAAGGCAGGCGTCTCTTTTCCGTGCAGCTGGACATACTGGAAACCGAATCGGATGTTCTGCACCATTATCTCTTCGTAGGACGAATTTACGAATACTCCCACGGATTTCCTCGGCAGAAATGACGGGAGGGCCCTGACCTTCCTCGGTGACTTCGGGTAGAAGATGAAACCGATGAGGTCGGCTCCGAGGGCCTCAGCCCTTCGGATGTTGTCTCCGTCCGTCATTCCGCAGACTTTTATGAGCTTGCCGTCTTTCATAATTCTGAAATGAATTCTTTGAGTGCCTGTCCGGGTTTTTCCCTTTTCATAAAGTTTTCTCCCATCAGGAAACCCCTGAATCCGGCTTCACGAAGGCTCCT